>JAJTHY010000011.1 GCA_021298045.1 Candidatus Jidaibacter sp. | reverse complement strand
CCCGTGCAAAGGTAAATTTTAGTATTGGACTCTATATTTATCATGTTCCCGCCAACATTTTTTGTTTGCAAAAACAAGCTTACCTTTTCTTATTGACTTGAATAGTCCGCCTTCACTGTACGCTTACTGTAAAGCGGCATATGACATCGGTTATACAGTATACGATACCTGTAAGATAGCCATGATGTTAGTGGCGTTATCAGCGGGGAAAAATCAAAGGTGAAGTGTAACGCTGTGTGCGATAGCTATAGTGAATTATATTTATCAATACACAAAAGCAGTAGATGACAGGAAACTTGAAAAAGTGCTAGGAGTCTTTGTAATTGAGCACCGTAAGCCCATAATAAATAGGTGCGGATGCGCAAATTACAATAGCGACAACGTCAATTTTTCAAGTTAACGGAGTATACTAATCAAAAACTTCTTCAGCCCCAACGCCCCATAAATTTACTTTTAAAGCCCAACCAGAATAACTATCTAGCTTAACTTTACACCACTCTTTTTGGCATTTTTTAAGCTTAGCTAAAGATCCTAGTTGAGCTCTTGCCATGGGATAAGAGTTTTCATCAGGATGCATGAATATTATTAATTCTGATTTTCGCTCAAGATACATAGTATTTTTAGTTTTATATTTATTTGCTACTATCATTACATTTCTTGTGCCGGTAATAAGATTTTCGTGAACCCAACCTTCTGAGCCATCAAAGTCCTTGAGCTTACGCCAATTTTCGAATTCTGCTACTAACATCATAGGGTAACCTTTGCGCTGATAATGCCAGTTAATAGGAAATCTTACATTAGGGCCTTTGCGCAAGTTTGTATCAGATGACTTTAACGATATGAATCTTGGAAGTGGAAGCCCAGTGATTGGGCCAACTTCAGCATATGCTAACTGCGCTGAAATAATTAAGATCAATACAATGATTAAATATCGATTATTTCCTAGAGTCATATAACTTCTGTGCTATTTCTTGTGATACAAATCCTTCTATATTTCCCCCGAGACGTGCCATCTCTTTTACAAACCGTGAAGAAATAAAGTTACTAGCTTCATTAGCTGGGATAAAAAGGGTCTCAACTTTAGAATTGATTTTTTGATTCATATACGCCATTTGAAACTCATATTCAAAATCAGAGACCGCTCTAAGTCCACGTATTACCACCGTAGCGCCAGATCGTTCGGCGAAATCAACTAGCAAACCAGAAAAAGGAGATACCTTTATTTTTGTAGTAGTATTTTTTAATTTAGCCACTTCAACTTCGGCCATTGCAACGCGTTCCTCAAGAGAGAAAAGCGGGGACTTATTTGTGTCTTCAGCCACAGCAATTATTATATGGTCAAAGATTTTGGCAGCACGCTTTATAATTTCCAGGTGCCCAAAAGTTATTGGGTCAAACGTGCCTGGGTAAATAGCAGTTATGTTTTTCATAGCAAAAATTTTACTCCTTTATCAACAAACCAAAATCGTCTAATGCATCCGCAAAGTAATTAGGTAAATCAGCGGTGAAATTGTATTCCTTGCCTCTTAATTCAAACTGAAGTTTATATGCATGTAAATATAGTTTATCACGAATTCCACTGGAAATTTCGGATCTAATTCCATATTTGTCGTCCCCCATAATTGGGCAGCCTATAGAACTTAAGTGCACACGTATTTGATGTGTTCTGCCGGTAATAATCTCTGCTTCAATTAGTGAATACTTACTTGCAGCTCGATCCACAACCTTATAGTATGTTACTGCAGTTTTCCCTTTTGTAGTAGCAGTTACTTTTTCAAAATTTGTTTTCGTGTCTAAAGTTTTTTCAATTGGCATATCAATTTTCCCACTTGCGGACTTTGGGGTGTTTAAACAAAGTGCTAGATAAATTTTATGAAAATTTTTGCGCTTGATTACCTCTGATAAGTCTCCCGCTACGCTGGTTTTTCTTGCGAGCACCAATAGTCCACTGGTTTCTTTGTCTAACCTATGAACCAGCTTTGGTTTATCCTCATAGTCATATTTAAGATGTTCAGCGAGATCATCTACACTTATCTTAATTTTACTGCCTCCTTGCACTGCAAGGCCTGAAGGTTTATTTAGTACAAGGATATTTTCATCCATGAAAATTACTGAGTTCTTTATTAGCTCTATGTCCTTATCTTTATGTTGAATAGAGCTTGCAATAAGTTCTTTTTCCTGCAATTTTGGGTAGGACAAGATATCGCCTTCAACAAGTTTTGTAGAGATATCTGCTCGCTTGCCATTGAGCTTAATATCCTTCTTGCGCACGAGCTTAGCTATCATACCAAAGGCAACTTCTGGATGGTATCTCTTAAAATATCTGTCTAATCTTATGTCTGCATCTTCGGAAGTTATGGTTACTGTTTGAAATTTCATATACATTAATTAATTATATAATTGACTTATAAATGAAGAGTTTATTATGACGCAAATACTTGCAAACCTTGCTCACAAAATTTCATCTCTCGAAGACTATAGCATAGAAGGTCGCGTGTGTGGAGTAAAAGGTCTAATAATTGAGGTTAAAGGCATCAACGCGTTTATATCTATTGGATCTTTATGTACGATTGAACCCCGAAACGGTTCTGTTATAAAAGCAGAAGTGGTGGGAATTAAGGAGCATAAAGCTTTGCTTATGCCATTTGAGGATGTTTCGGGAATTGGCTCTGATTCTAAGGTTTCACTAATAAATTGCGCTCAGGTTATTTACCCTTCTGAGGCTTGGCGTGGAAGGATTATAAATTGCTTTGGTGAACCTATTGATGGCAAAGGAGCATTGCCGCAAGGTGAAATTGGGTATGCACTAAAAGCTGCTCCACCAAAAGCTAGTGAGCGCACACGTGTGCGTGAAAAAATGGATATGGGGGTTAGATCAATTGATGTTTTTACCCCATGCTGTAGAGGGCAAAGGTTGGGCATTTTTGCAGGCTCTGGAGTTGGGAAATCCGTATTACTTTCTATGTTTGCCAAATTTGCTGCAGCTGATGTTAAGGTAATTGGGCTTATAGGAGAAAGAGGGCGGGAGGTAAATGAATTTATAGAAGACTATTTAGGTGAAGAGGGTTTAAAAGATGCGGTGGTAGTTGTTGCAACTTCTGATGAATCCGCTCTTGCACGCAGACAGGCAGCGTATATGACCATGGCTGTTTCTGAATACTTCCGAGATCAAAATAAGGAAGTATTAACGATGATGGACAGCGTAACCAGATTCGCTATGGCGCTCCGAGAAATAGGTCTTGCTGCTGGAGAACCACCAACATCCAAAGGTTATACTCCATCGGTTTTTGCTGAATTGCCAAAACTACTAGAGAGAGCAGGGCCTGGGGTGCAGGGTGCTGGAGATATTACAGGTATATTCTCAACATTGGTTGAAGGCGATGATACCAATGAACCAATAGCTGATGCGGTGAGATCTATACTAGATGGGCACATAGTACTTAGCAGAGAGATTGCAGCAAGAGGTAGATTCCCATCAGTGGATGTTTTGCAAAGCATTTCCAGAATGGTACCTAATTGTAATTCGGATAGGGAAAACTTAATTGCAAACACAGCTCGCAGAATCTTAGCAAACTATCAGGAAATGGTAGAGTTGATACGCATAGGTGCCTATAAAGCTGGTAGCGACCCGGAATTAGATTTGGCTATCTCGCTGTATCCACAAATTGAACAATTTTTGAGCCAGTCATCAAATGAAAGGGATTACATAAATTCATCTTATGATAAACTAGGGCAAATTTTGGAATTATGATTGTGATTAAATTTTTATTGATGTTGATTATTATACCATCTATGAGCATAGGTGCGGATTTGAGTACATCTAATCAAATGAGGACGCAAAAGCTTTATGACCAAGTGCGCTGCCCCACGTGTGTTGCGCAGTCGGTGAAAGAATCAGACACTCGCATCTCTAAAGAGATTCGTAAATTCATTGATGAAAAGATACAAGCTGGCAATTCGGATGATGAAATTATGGCTGAGTTAGAGCAATACTATGGAGCTGAAATTACCTTTAAGCCAAGGGTTAATATTTATACACTTATGCTTTGGGGAATTCCAATTTTATTTTTGGTTTTTGCAGTTAAAAGAGTGTTAATTTGTTTCAAACAAAAAACAAGTCTCCCGCACTGATTAGCTTTATGGAATCATCGCTCAGTAGCTGCAGTAGTCCATCTTCATTGATTCCTACAAAAATACCGGTATCGCTTTTATTTCGCATGGTAACAGTAATAGGCTTACCAATTCCATAAGCCATTTTTAGCCATAAGCTCCTAATAGGCTCAAAGCCTTTTTCATGCCATAAGTTGTAGTTGTATTTAAACCTACTGAGAAATGTATTTAAGATTAGATCTAATTCAAATTTTTTGGAATGTTCATCCAAACTAGTGCCTGCGAGATCAGAAATCTTATCGTCGCCTTGCAAGTTTAAGCCAATCCCTATGATTAAAGCATTGTCGTGCAACTCCAATAAAATGCCAGCAACTTTTTTATTTTCAATCATGACATCGTTAACCCACTTTAACTGGGGGATAATGTCGTTGTCTATTTGTGTAATGGCTTCACTTAGAGAAATTCCAACTATATAAGAGATTTGCGAATATTTTTCAACTTGCACATCTGGGGCAAAAGCTAAGGTGCAATAAAGTCCTCCTTTAGGTGAAAGCCAAGATCTAGTATATCTTCCTCTACCATGTGTTTGGCTATCGGCAACAATTGCTACGGGCTTAGTTAATTCGCCATTATCTAGCAGATCTTTAGCTATATCTTGAGTAGACATTACCTCCGAAAACCTTAATAATGAAAACTCTTGGATCATGTAGTTTCTTTAACCTCTTCCACAACTTGGATATTCTCTTGAGATTTATAAACCTTATTGAATATAATAGCAAAAGCTCCATTGCAAGTAACATTGGTTGCTGTACCAAATGGGTCAAACATCATATAAATGGCTGTTATTAGCCCTATCATCTCAGCGTTAAAGCCCAGGTAAGTTTCAAGAAGAGGGGACACAACAAGTACAACTCCCCCAGGAATTCCCGCCACAGCAAATTTAGCCATAGTGTAGTAAAAAGCAAAGATAAAGAAGTTAATAGTACTTGGTAAACCGTGTCCGAAGGCAAGTAGTGTTGCCAATGAGAGTATGGTTAACCCAATTGCGCTACCAAGTGTATGGATATTTGCAGTAGCTGGTATAACCATTCGTGCAAAATTTGGATTTCTGAGATTTTTTTCTGTGCACATAATGTTGACTGGGATAGTAGCGGCGCTTGATATAGTAGAGAACCCTGTAAGCATAGCTGGCAGCATATGTTTTATGTAGTGCAATGCTTTCATAAAATTAAGCTCGCTGGCTACAAGATAGACAAGCATAATGTAAAAAATCTGCGTTGCCACAACCAGAATTAAGACAGATCCATATGTATTGAAGACTTTACTTAAGCTGCCATCGTTTTCTAATTTTAGAATAAACCCCAAGATGAATAATGGAAGTATAGGTAAAAAAACTTTTTTCAGAAAAGCAGAAGCTAGATTATTCAGCTTTTTAGCAATACTTTCAGCAAACGCATTAGGTTTTAAAGCAAAGTATACCCCAAGTATAATGCCTAATATAATAGCGGGTTCATTAGAAATTACTTTTGGTATAGTCAAGTTCCATAAACTGGTAAGAGAGGAAGATTCTTGTTGAGCATGTAAATTTAAATCCAAAAATGGTAAGAAAGCTGATCCAATTGTATAACCTGTTGTTATCGCGGCAAAATTAGAGGTGGCTACCATTATAAGTAAAAGTATAATGAATAAAATCGCTCGTTGCTTCAAGGATATCAAAGAATTAAACAAGAAGCTAAATATTATCAGAGGTAATAAAGTAACCAAAATGTCTTTAATGCTAAGACTTAGGGAGTAAAAAAAAGATTTTGCAATTAAGGGTATGTAACTTCCAAATGCCATTGGCAATAAAATTAAGGCAAGCAATATAAAGGGTAACTTATATTTTGAAAGCATGGATACCTCTGATTAAGCGAGAAAGAAGTTACACAATAATTCAAGTTAAATCAATGTAAACATAGGTGTTATTGATAAAATTTAATATTAGTTATTACCTGAATCTATTTTAAAATTTAGTATAACCACCCTATCTAATCCAGCTAGGTCCGATTTTACTGCTATAACATTGTATCCGCGATTTTCAAATATCCTACTAATTCCGACGCCTTGACCTTTGCCAAACTCCAAAAAAGCCAAAGAGTTTGGTGCCATATAATTATGCAAATTAGCAGCTATGTGTACATATTCTGAATACCCAGCATCATCTGCAAATAGAGCTTGATGTGGTTCGTACTCAAGCACATCTGGCATTAATATAGCATCTCTTGCAATATATGGTGGATTGCAAATTATTATATCAAACTTTTGCTGTATTATATTTTCAAACCAAGAGCTCTGTAAGCTTAAAATTCTTTCTTCAACTCCTAAATTTTTGGCATTCCATTTGGCCACATCAAGCGCTTTGCTGGAAATGTCCACTAAAGTAGCACTCGAATTTTTATATTCATGAGCAAGTGATATTCCTAAACATCCGGTTCCTGTGCCTAGGTCTAATATTTTATAAGGGGTTGATAGGTTGGGAAAGTATGATTTTACCAATTCAATTATAAGTTCAGAATCTGGCCGTGGTATTAGAGTATCTTTGGTAACTTTAAAATTTAGTCCCCAAAATTCTTTGTAGCCTAATATATAAGCTATAGGTTCAAATTGTTTGCGCCTGTGTAGTAACGCTTTAAATTCAAGGTCACATACCTCTTCTTCGCTTTTCATAAACAATTTGTTTCTATCAACTTCCAGTGAATGCGCAAGTAGCAGTTCGGCATCTAGCCTTGCAGTTGGTATTCCTAAATGTTCTAACTCAGACTTTGCAGATTGAATTATTTCTCGGATTTGGCGTTTACCTGGTTGTTCGGTTATAAATAAATCAAGTTTAACATCATGGGCTTCGTTAAGGGCTTCGTCTAACTCTTGTTTGGAATAGGCAACTCCTATTTTTAAAGCTTTTTTATATATATCGCTGGCCAATGTGCGATCATAAAACCCTTTACCATAGCCTAAACGGTGGTTATTTTTGTCAAACCCTAGGCATGGTATTACTATTACGTCTGGAATTACTGCAGAAGAAGGTTTGGGTTCTGGAGAAAATTTACCTTCCATTAAAGGCTCGGAAGGGTCCCAGGCATGGAATTCTAAGATATCGTTTTTCACTATCGGGAGAAGGTACATGCTTGCTTTGATAGTGCTCAGATGTTTTAACAGGTTAACTTCGCTATTTATTGGCGCATAGATGGCTACCTTATCTGATTCAGAAATAATTTTTGATAACATGCTCGCTATTAAGGCATCGGCTTGATCCCTGAAAGAGCTGGTTAAAGTATCTCTAATTATCTTTAATTTTGATCTAACTTCTTGTTTCATAAATTAAAATACTTGTATTAAATAATAATTGTAATCTATAATTAAAGAAGTATACAGGGCAAAGATCGAAAATGAGAGTTCTAGTAATAGAGGATAATCACTCAACTGCGCAAACCATAGAATTAGCACTTGCTAAGCAAGGAATTGTTTGTGACATTTCCGACTTGGGAGAGGATGGATTAGAGATCAGCTCCTTATATGAATATGACCTTATAATCCTAGACCTAATGCTGCCAGATGCCAGTGGTCTTGACATCCTAAGAAAGTTGCGCAATGAGAAGAAAAAGGTCCCTGTGCTTATATTATCTGGCTTGGGTAGCACAGAAGATAAAATAAAAGGGTTGGGTTTTGGTGCAGATGACTATCTGACTAAGCCTTTTAATATCGATGAATTAATAGCCCGTGTGCGCGCTATTGTGAGGCGCTCTAAAGGACATTCAGATGCTGTCGTTCAGATTGCTGATCTTGTAGTTAATTTAGACTCGCACACAACCAAGATTGGTGATTCAATAATTCATCTTACTTATAAGGAGCAAGCAGTGCTAGAGCTTTTAGCTTTGCGTAAAGGTGTGGTAGTTGCCAAAGAGCAGTTCTTAAGTCACCTATACAATGGTGGTGATGAGCCAGAGTTCAAGATTATCGACGTGTTTGTCTGCAAAATGCGTAAAAAGCTGTATGATGCATCAGGTGGCGTTAACTACATAGAGACCGTTTGGGGTAGGGGCTATGCTCTTAAACACCCAAATGAAATCCCGGAGAATCAGAAAAAAGTTGCTGAGTAATATTAAGTTATAGGTTTTATAAAAAATTTTTGCGATTTAGTAATTGATGTATAACCATTTATGTAATAAAATTAAATTGTTGTAATAAAATGTGTAAATATGTTTTTTAAAGTTCTCGATGTGATAAAGCGTCCTCGTCCTCGTCCTTGGACTAGTTCACGCGGCCATCAAACTAGTACAGCATTGGGATCCGGTGCATATCCTGTTCAGCAGAGGCAATCAACAAACCAGCGCGTGGAGTTGAGCTCTGAAGAAGAACGTTATGAAAATTATATTACAGAATATATTACAAAAGTCAGTAAAGGATTAATACCAAAGCTAAGTTTTTATAGATTTCTCAACCCAGCAAATAGGATGATAAGCAACAACACATTGCTTAACCATTTTTTATCAAGGATACCCTTTATGCTCGGTGAAGCAAATAAAGTTTCAGCTATTGATATTTCTAATCTAAACTTGGGTAATGAAGGCTTAAATAAACTCGCAGAAGGTTTAAATGAGGCGAAATCCGTTAATGGTATTGTAGAAGTAAATATAAGCGGCAATAATAGCCAATTTATGCAAACCAATCTACCAAAGGTACTAAATGACAAGATGAAAAACATTCAAATTTTAGAACTGGGTAATAACAATATTTCAGAGAATGCTCATTCAACTGATCCAACAAAAAAACCATTGGGATTGGATTTTGTGCAATTTTTAAAAGAAATGTCAGAGCTTCAAAACATACATTTAAACAATGCATCTTTAAATAAAGACGATATGATTGATCTTTTTGCGGAATATCTCGAAAATGCACAAAATATAAAAACCTTAAACATAGCTAATAACGATTTGAATGATAAGCAGTTGGCTAAGATCTTAAGAGCAATAAGCAATAGAAATATGAAAGCTTTAGACTTTTCAGGTAATGAGTTTGGTGAAGCTTCTAATAATGCCTTAAAAGATGTTTTGCAGAAAAGTGCTTCAACGTTAAAAAGCCTTCGTGCTCAAGGAGTAATACGAGAGGTAAAGGTCGACAATAATCTAATCACAGATAGCTTGTTTTATGCTCAATCTCCCAAAAAAGATTTGAAGGTAAAACTTCCAGCATTGATCGAGTTGGATTTATCTGGCAATCACATTAAGGATTCTGATATAAAACCACTCATAGAAAAGTTAGTTTTTTCTAGCCTTAAGAAATTGATTTTGGATAATAATCTTCTAACGCTAAATGCAGTTATGATCTTAGGGAACTTAAGCCCTATATTGCGAGTTGAAAATTATATTGAATTTTCGTTGCATAACATTAGATCACTGGATGGTTATCCAGATATGCTAGGAAAAATTCAGGCGAATTGGCAGCCAAATTGGAATTATACCTTTGATTTATCAAATAACAATTTTAACAAGAATGATCTCTTATCAATGTTGTGGGAGTGTGGAATTGGCTTTTCAAAAAATTTTATGCTTAGAAATACAAAGCTGTATTTTAAGCTTGATGGTTGTAACATGGAGTCAAAGTTTGCCTCAGAAGCTTTGAGACATTTGCAAGGAGTTCCCCAACCCCAAAATCCTTGTAAAATCACTGTAGATTTTGGTGGTGGATATACACCAGAGGATGCTAATAACATGACATTATCCTCATATAAAAACCAGTACGTACCTGGAAACCTGCTTGTAGATCTAATAGCTTCACCAAAGCAGCCAGATATAAGTTATGATATTCCTGCTGCTCCTATAGAAAAAAATGAAAATATTGCGTCAAATACACTAAAACCTGGGTTATTTTCTGTAATTTACTCTTGGTTTGCCCATACAGAAGATCGAGGGCAAGGTCGCGCTAAAGAGTAGTCTATTATAACTAGTCTGTCCGTTAAAAGCCATGCATCACTGATAACACAAGCAGGGCGACCGCATTAAAAGTTCAAAATAAGTTTAGAGTGAGCAATACAAGCGTAAGCGTACAGTGAAGGCGGACTATTCAAGTCAATAAGAAAAGGTAAGCTTGTTTTTGCAAACAAAAAATGTTGGCGGGAACATGATAAATATAGAGTCCAATACTAAAATTTACCTTTGCACGGGCGAGACCGATATG
>JAJTHY010000172.1 GCA_021298045.1 Candidatus Jidaibacter sp. | reverse complement strand
TTTCTTGTATCGAGCTGAGGTTATGCTAACAATTCCTCTATCCGCAAGAGTTCGTTGTATTTGCACATACGATCGGTTCTAGAAAGTGAGCCAGATTTTATCTGCAAGCAACCCATTCCCACAGCTAGATGTGCGATTGAAATATCCTCAGTTTCTCCAGAGCGGTGTGACACCATAGTTTTATATCCTGGTTCTTGCGCTATGTTTATGGCTTCTATCGTCTCTGTTATGGTGCCTATTTGGTTTGGTTTAATCAGCACTGCATTTGCAAATTCTTCCTTAATACCAAACCGTATTAGTTCTGGGTTGGTAACGAAAACATCATCGCCAACAATTTGTATTTCAGGAGGCAATGCTTTTGTAATCATCTTCCATCCCTCATAGTCAGTTTCATGCATAGGGTCTTCTATTGATATTATTGGGAAGTCATCGCAAAGTTCTTGCAAGTAATGGCATATGCCTGAGGAATTCATAATTAACTTTTCGCCTGATAAATTATATTTTCCGTCCTCAAAAAACTCGCTCGCAGCTACGTCAAGTGCAATACCAACCTGCGTGCCTGGGGCGTAGCCAGCTTCTGTTATTGCTTTAGTAATTAAATTCAAAGCCGCCTTGGCGCTGCCAATATTAGGCGCAAAACCGCCTTCGTCACCTACGTTTGTACTTAGACCCTGTTGCTTCAATAAGCCTTTCAGCGTATGGAAAATCTCACTGCCAGCCCTAAGCTTTTCCGCGAAGGTGTTTATTCCAATAGGCGCTATCATAAATTCTTGAATATCTAACTTATTATCTGCATGAGCGCCGCCATTGATGACATTAAAAAAAGGCGTTGGTAATTCTTTATGAGGGCCTAAATATTCATAAAGATGTTGCTTACGGCTCATAGCCAAAGCTTTAGCGAATGCCAGCGATGTTGCTAAGACAGCATTGGAGCCAAGTTTGCTTTTATTTGGTGTGCCATCTAGGTTAATTAGGAAGGAGTCAAACGCTGCCTGTGAGTCAAATGATTTTCCTATTGCTTCAGTGGAGATGATTTTATTTAAATTTGATAAAGCTTTTTTA
Source organism: Candidatus Jidaibacter sp. (assembly GCA_021298045.1). Lineage (GTDB taxonomy): Bacteria > Pseudomonadota > Alphaproteobacteria > Rickettsiales > Midichloriaceae > JAJTHY01. Next base: position 12,756 of record JAJTHY010000172.1, on the reverse strand, counting down.
ACACCTTTGCCGAGATATTCTTTCTCTCCATCTCTCAGCTCTAAAGCTTCTTTACTCCCTACAGAAGCACCACTTGGAGAGGATGCTCTGCCGAAAGAGGCGTCTTCCAAGGTAATATCAACCTCAACCGTTGGTAGGCCTCTGCTATCTAAAATAGTGCGGCCTAATAGTTTTTTAATATTCATGATGGTTTGCGCGAATAAATAAGCTCTTCATTTTATAAAAGATCATTCGAGTTATCGCAATAGATTAGTTTATTTTGCGCACTTACAGTTGGTGCAATTGCATTTATTACACTGACTTTTAGTTAATTCATCTGTAACATTTTCAACCGTGCCATCCACATCCATTATTAGGGCATATACTTTAAGACCAGGGAATGATTTTTGAATCTTTTTTGTAGCGGTAGCCATTACAGATTTGTGTAAGCACATCTCGTCGTTTTTTATTTTCTTAGCTCCATACGCAACCTCGAAGGCGCCACAATCTTTGTGATCCAATAAAATAACTTGTTTTATGCTATGCAAATCTTTAAGTAAACCAATTATGTCTTTGGTGGTTTGCGCCCAATGCTTATGTTTTTCGCTTACCAAAGCTAGGCTTGCTCCCGGCATAACAACTTCGTCGTAAAAATCCAAAAGGCCTATTTGTTCCATGAGTTTTTCAGTTTCATCACGCAGTCTGAAATCAACGCATGAAATTAGTAATGTTGAAGCAGTTTTTTTATATTCGGTTGGATCTTTAACGCTGGAAGGTACCGACAATGTTTTGAAGTTTAAATTACCATCGCTAGCAAGGCTGCTTACTCCGGAAGTTATCAATGTTAGTGCAGATAATAAAGCTATTGCAAACAGTTTCATGAAGCCTCAAGTTATTGTGTACAAATAATAAATCATCATATCCTAAGTCTTCGGTCAATATTATTTTTTATTGTATAAGTGATGAAATTGCCTTGACAAAAAGTGGGTATGGTTATAAAAGACTCATTCAAACTGCAGTAGAATGTGTGTACAAGCTTAAGTTTGTGCATATTTATATTAGCCGAAGTTGGGAGCTTTAAGTGGTAAATATAGTTAACTTTTATAAAGAAGTTAAATCCGAAGTCTTGCGGGTGGTTTGGCCTACAAGGAAAGAAACTATGCTTGCACTTGCATTAGTGTTGGGAATGGTTGTGATAGCAGGCTTGTTTTTCTTGCTTGTCGACTCATTACTGTTTAAATTTATAAAACTTATTCTAGGTTAGGGGGTTTTGGTGTCGGCTAAGTGGTATATTGTAAACACCATTTCTGGATCTGAGCATAAAGTTGCGGATATGATAAAGGATTCTGCAGAGAAGCGCGGAGTGCTTGATAAATTCGAAGAGATAATAGTTCCAACAGAAAATGTTACTGAGGTTAAAAGAGGGAAGAAAGTAGTTTCTGAAAAGAAGATTTTCCCTGGATATATACTGGTTAAAATGCAGTTGGACGATATCTCTTGGAACTTGGTTAAGAGTACACCTAAGGTATCTGGATTTTTGGGCGGTAATGGTCGCCCTCTACCTGTGCCGGAGCGTGAAGTCAAGGCTGTATTAATGCAGGTTGAAGCGGGCTCTGTTGCAAAAGATGTTGATATTATTTTTGATGTTGGTGAAAACGTTAAAATTATAGAAGGTCCGTTTGAAACATTTACGGGCGTTGTTGATGAATTCGATGTAGTTAGGAAGAAGCTTAAAATATCCGTTTCTATTTTTGGCAGAGCTACTCCTGTTGAATTAGAATTACATCAAGTTGAAAAAATTAAATAAAGTGGAGCACTAAAGTGAAAAAGAAAGAGCCAGTTGGTCAAATTTCCTTGCAAATAGCAGCGCATCAGGCTAACCCTTCGCCTCCTGTTGGGCCGGCATTGGGTCAAAGAGGTTTGAATATCATGCAATTTTGTAAGGATTTTAATGAACTTTGCAAGAAAGAGAATATAGAGCCGGGCATGCCAACTCCTGTGGTTATTTCTTATTATGCCGATAAATCTTTCAGCATGATTCTTAAAAAACCTCCTGTACCGGTTTTGGTTAAAAAAGCATTGAAATTGAACTCTGCATCCAAAAAGCCTGGGACTGATTTCGTGGGTAGCATCAATATGGATCAAATAGCGGAGATCGCAAAGATTAAAATGGGTGACATGGGTGTGGATTCTTTGGAAGCCGCTAGCCAGATGGTGATCGGTACATGCCGTTCCATGGGTGTTAAGGTTGTATAATTAGGTTTGAAGGAACGAGATATGAAAGCTAGTAAAAGAATTAAAAAAGCTAGAGAGTTGGTTATAAAAGATGTTCAGCACTCTTTGGATCAAGCTCTAGAGATCATCGCTAAATATAGTGCTGATGCCAAAACTAAGTTTGATGAATCTGTTGAAGTGACCATGAAGCTCGGTGTTGATCCAAAGCAGACAGACCAAATGGTTCGTGGCGCTGTTGCCATGCCTAATGGATTGGGTAAGTCTGTTAGAGTGGCAGTATTTTCAAAGGCGGAAAGAGTTAAGGAGGCTGAAAAAGCTGGAGCGGATGTTTGTGGTTCGGAAGAGTTAATTGAAGAAGTTAAGGCTGGAAAGATTGATTTTGATGTATGCATAGCCACTCCTGACATGATGGTTCAACTGTCTAAACTTGGTAAAGTTTTGGGTCCAAAAGGCCTAATGCCAAATCCAAAGCCTGGCACAGTGACTGATGATATTGATGGTGCTGTTAAAAGAGCTAAGGCTGGACAAGTAGAGTATAAAACTGAAAAGGCGGGAATTGTACAAGCTGCTGTAGGCAAGGTTTCTTTTACCCTTAAAGATCTTAAGGAAAACATAATTGCTTTATATAATGCAGTTTTGGCAGCTAAGCCTTCTGGTTCCAAGGGTACTTATATGAAAGATTTTTACTTGTCGACATCAATGGGGCCTTCAATTAGGGTTGACTTGGGTAAAATCGTGGGATAGTATGCCCAACCTATACGTATTGATAATGTGATAAAATTAGGGAAAATTGCGGTGGAGAAAGCGTTAAAATATAAGGTAGTTGAAGAACTTAAGCAAGTTTTTGCAGACACAGGTATTGTTATTATAACACAGAATGCTGGGCTTACGGTAAAAGATGCTAGAGCTTTGCGTAGAAAAATCAAGGATTCGCAAAGTTCATTTCGTGTAGCCAAAAATAGCTTGGTTAAGTTGGCTCTTGAAGGAAGTAAATATCAAGAGTTATCCAAATTTATGACTGGTCCTACAGCAATCGCTTATTCGCATGATCCTGTGGCTGCTGCCAAGGCAATTGATGGATTCGCCAAAGAAAATGAAAAGCTAAAAGTCAGCGGTGCTGTTATGGGTGATGTCTTCTTGACACCAGCTCAGGTTAAGCAATTGGCTGATCTTCCTTCGCTTGATCAATTAAGAGGTAAGATAATAGGTCTGTTACAGGCTCCAGCCTCAAAAATTGCTGCAGTTTTGCAAGCCCCTGGTGCACAGTTGGCTAGAGTTGTTGATGCTCACGCAAAAAATAATCAATAATTGGAATTAATTTATAAACTAAGGAGTAAAAAATAATGGCTAATTTAGAAAATCTAGTAGAAGAGTTATCAAAGCTTTCGGTTCTTGAAGCATCAGAGCTAGCAAAAATGTTGGAAGAAAAGTGGGGAGTTAGTGCTGCTGCTCCAGTTGCTGTTGCTGCTCCAGGCGTTGCTGCTGCAGCTGCCGTTGAAGAGCAAACGGATTTTGATGTAGTGCTAGTGGATGCTGGTGCTAATAAAATCAATGTTATTAAAGAAGTTAGAACAATCAACCCAGCTTTAGGTCTTAAAGAAGCTAAAGATCTAGTTGAAAGTGCTCCTAAATCTATCAAGTCTGGTGTTTCTAAAGATGAAGCTGGTAAAATTAAGGAAGCGTTAGAAAAAGCAGGTGCTAAGGTTGAGCTTAAGTAACATACTTATCATTAAGTTTTAATTTGTAGGGTGTATTATCTCGTTTAATATACCCTAGCTTTGTTATAAAGATAGAACTATAATATAAAGGTTCCGCGTGGTACATTATTCATCTGATACACCTATTTCTTTTACTTCTGCAAAAAGAATAAGGAGGGTGTTTGGCAAGACTAAAAGCGTTGCTGAAATCCCAAATTTGATTTTGGTTCAAAAAAAATCGTATGAATCTTTTTTGCAATATTCACTTTCTGCAGATCAAAGATCTAATTCTGGTTTAGAAAATGTTTTTAAAACAATTTTTCCAATCAATGATTATGATGGCCGTGCTACAATTGAATATGTTAAGTACGATCTTGACAAACCCAAATATGATGTTGATGAATGTATTCAACGCGGCGTTAATTACGCTGCTCCTTTAAGAGTTACTCTGCGTTTGATAGTGTGGGATATCGATGAGGAAGCTGGGATCAGAGAAATTAAAGGTATTAAAGAGCAAGAAGTTTACATGGGCGAAATACCTCTAATGACTTCTAGTGGTACCTTTATAATTAATGGTGCTGAGCGTGTTATTGTTTCGCAAATGCATCGTTCTCCAGGTGTTTTTTATGATCACGATTCTGGTAAATCTCATAGTTCTGGTAAATATTTATATTCTGCGAGAATCATACCATATCGTGGCTCTTGGTTGGACTTTGAATTTGATGTAAAAGACATAGTTTACTTCAGAATTGACAGAAAACGTAAAATGTATGTAACTACCTTGTTACGTGCGCTTGGATTTGACAGGGTGCAAATTCTTAAAGAATTTTACAATGTTATTACATACAAGCAAATAAAAGGTGGTTGGAAAGCTAAATTTAATGCTGCTAAATTTAAGGGCATTAAGATTTATAACGATATTGTTAATGCTGAAACAGGTGAAGTTATTATTGCATCTGGTACAAAAGTCACGCCTAGGATGATCGCTAAATTTGCAGAGGCACCAGAGTGCGAATATTTAATTAGTGCTGAAGATATAATAGGCTCGTATTCTGCTGAAGATATTCTAGATTCTGAAACTGGAGAGGTTGTCTTAGAAGCTGGAGATGAAATCACTGCAGATACCTTAGATAAATTTTCTGAATTAAAAATTAAGAACTTTAAGGTACTTGATATTGACTATGTCAACGTTGGTCCATATATAAGAAATACTTTAGTCTTGGACAAGAACGAGAGTAAAGAAGAGGCTCTTTCTGATATTTATAAAGTTTTGCGTCCTGGTGAACCTTCAACTCCTGAAGCTGCTGAGGCGCTATTTAAAGCTTCATTCTTTGAGCAAGATAGATATGATCTAGCTTCAATAGGTAGAATGAAGATCAATACTAAGCACAATCTAAAAACTCCTGAAGATGTAACTGTCCTAACAACTGAGGATATACTTTCAATTATAAAGCATCTTATAGGTCTTAAAGATGGCTTTGGAGAAGTTGATGATATTGATAACCTTGGTAATCGTCGCGTAAGATCTGTGGGTGAACTGGTAGAAAATCAATTTCGTCTAGGACTAATTAGAATGGAGCGTGCCATAATAGAGCGCCTTGGTTCCGTTGAGATAGACGCAGTTATGCCACATGATTTGGTAAATGCTAAGGTGTTGATGTCCGTAATCCGAGAATTTTTCGGAACGTCACAGCTTTCTCAATTCATGGATCAAACTAATCCGTTGTCGGAAATCACTCACAAGAGACGTTTATCTGCTTTAGGGCCTGGTGGGTTAACTAGGGAGCGTGCTGGTTTTGAAGTTAGAGATGTTCATCCAACGCACTATGGTCGTATTTGCCCGATTGAAACACCTGAAGGCCCAAATATTGGTCTTATCAACTCTCTTTCCACATATGCACGTATCAATAAATACGGCTTTATAGAGAGTCCGTATAGAAAAGTTAAAGATGGTATGGTCACTGATGATGTAGATTATCTATCAGCCATTGAGGAAGCTAAACATACAATTGCACAGGCTAGTGCCCAAATTAACGATGCTGGTAAATTACTTCAAGAATTTGTGAGCTGCCGTAAAGATGGGGAAACCATTTTGGCTAAGCCTGAAGAAATTCAATATATTGATGTTTCTCCAAAACAATTGGTTTCTGTTGCTGCATCTTTGATTCCATTCTTGGAAAACGATGATGCGAACCGTGCTTTGATGGGGTCTAACATGCAACGCCAAGCTGTTCCTCTAATTAAAGCGGAAGCGCCATTAGTTGGTACAGGTATGGAAGCAATTGTTGCTAAAGATTCTGGTGCTACGGTTGTGGCGGATCGTGATGGTGTTGTGGATCAAGTTGATGCTAATCGCATAGTGGTTAGATCTGAAAAATTTGGTGTCAATGATGAAGAAAATAGTGGTGTTGATATTTACAGCTTAACCAAGTTTCAAAAATCAAACCAAAATACGGCTATTAACCAACGTCCAATTGTTAAAGTTGGAGATCGTGTTAGGGCTGGTGATATCATAGCTGATGGTCCAAGTACGGATTTAGGGGAGTTAGCTCTTGGTAGAAATGTCTTGGTTGCATTTATGCCTTGGAATGGCTATAACTATGAGGATTCTATTCTTCTGTCACAAAAAGTTGTTAGCGAAGATATTTTCACATCACTTCATATACAAGAATTTGAAGTAATAGCTAGGGATACCCGTTTAGGGCCTGAAGAAATTACTCGTGATATTCCAAATGTGGGTGAGGAAAACTTACGTCATTTAGATGAAATTGGTGTGGTTCATGTTGGTGCTGAAATCAAGCAAGGAGATATTTTAGTTGGTAAAGTTACTCCTAAGAGTGAGTCTCCAATAACACCTGAAGAAAAATTACTTAGAGCTATTTTTGGTGAAAAAGCATCTGATGTTAGAGACTCTTCACTGCGTGTTCCTCCTGGAGTTCGTGGTACAGTTGTTTCTGTTAGAGTTTTTACTCGTCGTGGTGTAGTTAAAGATGAGCGTGCAATAGCATTAGAGCGCTATGAAATTGAGCGTTTAGCTAAAGACAGAGATACCGAACTTGCCATTATTGAAAATTATTCTTTCAGTAAAGCTCGTGAATTATTGATAGGTCATAAAGCAACCGCCACACCTAAACAAATTAAGGTTGGAGTTGAAATAGACGACAGTATTCTTGAGAACTTGCCAAAAAGGCAGATTTGGGCTCTTGCTGTTGCTGATAAAAAGGTAATGAAAGAGTTGAGCAAGCTAAGGGCATTCTATGAAAAATCTATAGATGATCTTGATAAAAACTTTAAACGCAAGGTTGATAAAGTGCAAAGTGGCGATGATTTGCCACAAGGCGCATTAAAAGTTGTTAAGGTTTATGTAGCTACAAAACAAAAGATTCAACCTGGTGATAAAATGGCTGGTCGTCATGGTAACAAAGGTGTTGTTTCCAAGATTTTGCCTGTAGAAGATATGCCATTTTTAGAAGACGGTACGCCAGTAGATATAGTTTTAAATCCTCTTGGTGTTCCATCTAGGATGAATGTCGGTCAAATACTTGAAACACATTTGGGTTGGGCTTGTGCGGGGCTTGGTAAACAGTTTAACGGCTTGCTTGCTGATTATCAGGAAAAAGCTGACGCTGCTAAGCTTCGTGATAAACTTTTAGAAGTTTATTGCGATAAAAACGATGAGGGGTTCAGGAAGCATATTAAGCAAATGACAGATGAGCAGATTGTAGAACTTTCTTCTAACTTATCCAAAGGTGTTCCTCATGCTACTCCTGTGTTCGATGGTGCCAAGGATGCTGATATTTCTCTGTTACTGAAGAGGGCAAATTTACCTGAATCTGGTCAGATTACGCTTATAGATGGTAAAACTGGTGAGAAGTTTGAGCGTCCAATTACGGTTGGGTATATATATATGCTTAAGCTTGATCACCTTGTTGATGATAAGATCCACGCTCGTTCGATAGGGCCTTATAGTCTTGTTACACAACAGCCGCTTGGTGGTAAGTCACACTTTGGTGGTCAGAGATTTGGTGAGATGGAATGTTGGGCATTGCAAGCTTATGGTGCTGCATATACACTTCAAGAAATGCTCACAGTGAAATCTGATGACGTGACAGGAAGGATAAAGATATATGAATCTGTTGTTAGAGGAGACTCTAACTTTAATTCCGGATTGCCTGAATCGTTTAATGTTATGGTTAAAGAGCTTAGATCGCTATGCTTGAACGTTGAAATGCAAAATAGTGATGATGAAGATAATAATGCTAGTGAAGCACAGTAAAAGCTTTATTAAATAATTATGGTTTTAGAGGTTGTGAATGGGTTTAAGTGAATTTAATTTTTTCGGCAATGATACAAGTGCGCAAAATTTTGATCAGATTAGAATTTCCCTTGTTAGTCCTGAAGAAATAAGATCATGGTCTTTTGGAGAAGTAAAGAGGCCTGACACTGTTAACTATAGAACCATTAAACCTGAACCAGGTGGATTGTTCTGCTCTAGAATATTTGGTCCAGTTAAGGATTATGAATGTTTGTGTGGCAAGTACAAGCGCATGAAATACCGGGGTATTGTTTGTGAAAAATGTGGTGTCGAAGTAACCACTTCTAAAGTAAGACGCGAACGCATGGGGCATATAGACTTAGCTGCTCCTGTTGTGCACATATGGTTTTTGCGCTCTCTGCCATCTAGGATCAGCATGCTTTTAGACATGCCTTTAAAAGATATAGAAAGAGTACTTTATTTCGAAAGTTATGTTGTAATAGATCCAGGTATTTCAAGTCTTCAAAAGGGACAGATACTTTCTGAACAAGATTTTTATGACGCTCAAGATACATTTGGTGAAGACACTTTTGAGGCGAATATCGGGGCCGATGCCATTAAGAAGTTGTTGCAAAAGATCGATCTCAAAGAAGAGCAAATGAGATTGAGAGAAGATTTAGTTGACATTTCTTCGGAATCTAAACGCAAGAAAACAGCTAAGCGCCTGAAGCTTATAGAAGATTTTATTGATTCAGGAAATAAGCCTGAATGGATGGTAGTAGATGTATTACCTATAATTCCACCAGATCTTAGGCCTCTTGTTATGTTAGATGGTGGTAGATTTGCTACTTCTGATTTAAACGAGTTATATAGACGAGTGATTAATCGTAATAACAGATTGAAGAGATTAATAGAGTTAAGAGCGCCAGAAATCATTATTCGTAATGAGAAGAGGATGCTTCAAGAATCTGTTGATGCATTGTTTGATAACGGTAGGCGTACACGTGCTGTGAAGAGTAATAAACGTCCTCTGAAATCTCTTTCAGATATGTTAAAAGGTAAGCAAGGGCGCTTTAGGCAAAATCTTTTAGGTAAAAGGGTTGATTATTCTGGAAGGTCGGTAATTATCGTTGGTCCAGAGTTGAAATTGCATCAATGTGGTTTGCCTAAAAAAATGGCTTTAGAGCTATTTAAACCATTCATATATTCTAAGTTAGAAATTTATGGCATGGCTCCAACGCTGAAAGCAGCGAAAAAAATGGTTGAGATGGAGAGGCCTGAAGTATGGGATATACTTGAAGAGGTTATCCGTGAACACCCTGTGCTTTTAAATCGTGCTCCCACACTACATAGATTAGGGATCCAGGCTTTTGAACCTATATTGATTGAAGGTAAAGCAATACAGTTGCATCCACTTGTTTGTGCGGCATTTAATGCAGACTTTGATGGGGACCAAATGGCAGTTCACGTGCCACTTTCTATAGAAGCTCAGCTTGAAGCACGCGCACTTATGATGTCTACCAACAATATATTAAGCCCTGCGAATGGTAAGCCAATTATTGTACCTAGCCAGGATATGGTGTTGGGTCTATATTATCTAACTTTGATGTTTGATAATGAAAAAGGTGAAGGAAGCATTTTATCTGATGTTGGCGAAGTTGAACATGCTCTTGCGGCAGGTACTGTTTCATTGCATGCTAAGATTAAGGCACTCAGAACAAGGTATCTTGAAAATGGTGACGTTGAAACTTTCGTAGTCGAAACTACACCAGGTAGGGTTATATTTTCTGAACTTCTTCCTAAGAGCCCACAAATACCTTTTGAAATGGTGAACAAGGTATTGACTAAAAAAGAAATATCTAAACTTTTAGATGCAGTGTACAGGCACTGTGGACAAAAAGCAGCTGTGCTTTTTGCAGATCACATTATGCAAACAGGTTTTCAATTTGCTTGTAAATCTGGTATTTCGTTTGGTAAGGACGATATACTTGTTCCTGCTTCTAAAAAAATGCATATTGCAAAAACTCTTGAAGAAGTGAACAACTATCAAAATCAGTATGTAGATGGCTTGATAACTAGAGGCGAGAGATATAATAAGGTTATTGACGCTTGGAGTGGATGTACAGACCGAGTCGCTGGTGACATGATGAAAGAAATCTCTGTAGTCCCCAAGGGGTCTGAAGGTATTTCTGCGCAACGTAAGGTTAATAGCATATTTATGATGGCAGATTCTGGTGCAAGGGGTTCTGCGACTCAGATCAAGCAGTTAGCAGGGATGCGTGGATTAATGGCCAAGCCTTCAGGGGAGATTATAGAAAACCCTATTATTTCAAACTTTAAAGAAGGCTTAAATGAGCTGGAGTACTTTAACTCTACTCACGGTGCGCGTAAAGGGCTTTCTGATACTGCTCTTAAAACAGCTAACTCTGGTTATCTAACACGTAAACTTGTAGATGTTTCTCAAGACTGTATAGTGGTGGAGCAAGACTGCGGAACTACTGATGGCGTAATAGTTAAACCGGTTATTGAAGCTGGTGAGATTATTGTTCCTCTTTCTGAATCTGTATTGGGTAGAACTGTTGCCACAGATATTAAAAATCCTTTAAATAATGAAGTGATTATTAAAGCTGGACAGATGTTAAATGAAGATGCTGCAGAAATGCTTGATTCTTTAGGTATTGACGCTGTTAAAGTTAGATCGGTTCTAATGTGTAAAACTCACTCTGGAATTTGTTCTAAATGCTATGGAAGAGATCTTGCAACTGGATTATTGGTTAATATTGGTGAGGCAGTTGGTGTAATTGCCGCTCAGTCGATAGGTGAGCCTGGAACACAGCTGACAATGAGAACTTTCCATATTGGTGGGGCTGCTCAAAAAGGTGCCGTACAATCTAGTACAATTGCTTCACACGAAGGTACAATAAAGATTCTCAATAAGTATATAGTGGTTAATAGTGAAGGCCGTAATATAGTTATGAGTAGAAATTGTGAGCTATTGATTGTTGATGATAAAGGTAACGAGAAGTCTCGCTATAAGGTGCCTTATGGAGCTCGCCTGAATTTTGTTGAAGAGGATAAAGTAAAACCTGGTCAAAAATTAGCTGAGTGGGACCCATACACTATACCTGTAATAGTTGAAAAATCAGGTTCTGCTTCATTTGTGGATTTGGTAGATGGTATATCTGTTAAAGAGGTTATAGAGGAAGCAACTGGTATAACTAACAGAGTTATCATTGACTGGAAGCAACAGGCTAGGGGTGCTGAATTAATGCCTAGGGTGATTTTGAAGGATGAAAACGGCCAAGTGTTGACTCTTGCTAATGGTTTAGAAGCTAAGTACAATCTCTCGTTAAATGCTATTTTAAGTATTAATGATGGTGCGAAGGTAGTAGCTGGTGATATAATAGCCCGTGTTCCTAAGGAATCTACTAAAACTAAGGATATTACTGGAGGGTTACCTCGCGTTGTTGAGTTATTTGAAGCACGTAAACCTAAAGATCATTCGATCATAAGTGAAATTAATGGTTATGTTGAATTTGGTAAGGACTATAAAGCTAAGCGTAGGATAATAATAAGGCCAGAAGATTCAGAAAACGATCAACCGGTTGAGTATTTTGTTCCACGAGGCAAGCATATTTCTGTCAATGAAGGCGATTATGTTTCTAAAGGTGATATGTTGATGGAAGGCAATCCTTCTCCTCATGATATATTGAGAGTGATGGGTGTGGAAGCATTGTCTAACTATATGTCTCAAGAAATTCAACAGGTGTATAGACTTCAAGGTGTAAAAATTGACGATAAACATATAGAAGTAGTTTTGAGACAAATGTTGCAAAAAGTTGAGGTCATAAATCCTGGTGAAACCACCTTACTTACAGGTGAGCAGATAGACAAAGTTGAATTGGATGAGATAAATGACAGTACAATTCATAAGGGTTACAAACCTGCTATAGCGTCACCTATTTTGCAAAGTATTACTAAGGCTTCGCTGCAAACGAGATCATTCTTCTCAGCAGCATCTTTCCAAGAAACTACGAGGGTGTTAGCTGAGGCAGCTGTTGCTGGTAAGGTTGATAATCTTAGAGGTCTTAAAGAGAATGTGATAGTGGGTAGGTTAATTCCAGCTGGTACTGGGTACTTTGTAGGTAAGATACAAAAAACTGCACATATACGAGATAAGAAGCTTGAGAAGATGGTGAAAGAAACAGCTAATCAATCTTCAGATCAACATCTAGAAGAACTTGATGAAGCATCTAGCAATTAACTTATAGGAGTGCGAATTCTTTTAAAAAAGCATTCGCACTATTAAATTTCTGCCGAATGAAATAGTGGGCTATAAACTTATGGTATCCGTTCAGGACAGTGGTAATAAGTCCCTCGTATCCGTTCACGGCAGCGGTAACAAAGTAGGATTTAAAACGGTGTGAAGATTTGTGACAGGATTTTATCCGTAAGCGTACAGTGAAGGCGGACTATTCAAGTCAATAAGAAAAGGTAAGCTTGTTTTTGCAAACAAAAAATGTTGGCGGGAACATGATAAATATAGAGTCCAATACTAAAATTTACCTTTGCACGGGCGAGACCGATATG
>JAJTHY010000134.1 GCA_021298045.1 Candidatus Jidaibacter sp. | reverse complement strand
TATAAAATGGCTATGAAAAATACAACAAATCTCCACCTCTTAGTCATCCTCGCTATTGCTTGGGATCTTAAGATTCCGCAACAAGTGCGGAATGACAATTAAAGCAAAAACCGTGCCTTTTTTGTAGTTGAATTAGCTATAAATGTATAACCCTAGCAAATGCGTCCAGCACCGACTCATGCATACTTTCAGAAATTGTTGGATGTGGGAAGATGGTGTGCATGATCTCTTCTTCAGTAGCTTCCATGTTTTTGGCGATGGCAAATCCTTGGATCATCTCGGTTACTTCTGCTCCAACTAAATGTGCGCCTAGCAATTCACCGGTTTTGGGATCAAATATAGTTTTTACAAATCCATCTGTTTCACCCATAGCAATCGCTTTACCGTTCGCATAAAATGGGAAGCGCCCAACCTTTATATCCTTATACTTCTCCTTTGCTGCTGCCTCGGTCAAACCAATACTTGCAATCTGTGGATATGAGTAGGTGCAAGCCGGGATATTTTCTCGCTTCATTGCATGTGGCTTAAGGCCAGCTATTTTCTCCACACATATAATAGCTTCGTGTGATGCCTTGTGCGCAAGCCAAGGGGCTGAGGCAACATCGCCAATTGCAAAAACTTTTGGTTCATCAGTTTCAAGGTATTCATTGGTTTTAATAACGCCACGTTCTAGTTTAACCTTAGTTGTCTCTAGGCCAATATTCTCAGTATTCGCAACAACCCCAACTGCAGAGATAACTCTATCAAATTCAGTATCATGCACCAAGCCTTTTTCATCTCTGAACTTAACAAGGACTACATCGCCTTTTGGATTTGTTTGTACTACTTCGGTTTTAGTTAAAATTTTAATGCCGCGCTTTTCAAATAACTTATGCACCAATGTTGAAACTTCTATATCTTCATTGGATAAAATCTCTTTGGAAATTTCCATAATAGTTACTTCCACGCCAAGCATGTTGTAAAAACTTGCAAACTCAACCCCAATAGCGCCGCTTCCCACTATTAGCAATTTCTTGGGTAGTTTGTCTGGCGTCATCGCTTGTTTGTAATTCCAAATCATCTTCCCATCAAATTTTATAGTAGGAAGCTCTCTAGGGCGAGCACCCGTTGCGATTATTATATTACTTGCTTCAATTTGCTGATCTTTCCCAGATATGGTAATTGAAACTTTACCCTTGCCAGCAATTTTCCCATACCCTTCAAAAACCTTAACGCCATTTTTCTTCATTAGACCGGCAACGCCCTTGGCTAAACGGTCTGCAACATCGCGCGAATATTTAACCATTTTTGCCAGGTCAAAATCTACCTTGCCTACAGTTATACCGAATTGTTCTGCATGCTTACATGTGTGCAAAACTTCTGAAACTCTAAGTAATGCCTTAGTTGGTATACAACCCCAATTTAAGCAAATTCCACCTAAGTGTTCTTTTTCAACTAACGCCACTTTTAACTTTAATTGTGCAGCTCTGATTGCGGCAACATAGCCACCTGGGCCCCCACCTATTATTACTACATCAAATTTTTCTTTCATTTTGCCCTTATATAAACATAGTTACTGGATGTTCAACATGCGCCTTGAATTCTTGCAGCAGTAATGCAGCGCCAACACCATCGATAACTCTGTGATCGCAAGAAAGAGAGACAGTCATCATGGTTGCAATTTGTATCATCCCATTACGTACTACCGGTTTTTCCTCAGCTGCGCTGATCGCAAGTATGCATGACTGTGGTGGATTTATAATCGCTTGGAATTCTTTCACGCCATACATCCCCAAGTTCGATATAGTAAAGCTTCCACCCATAAATTCATGCGGTTTTAGCTGGTTGCTTTTAGCGCGTGCTGCTAAGTCTTTAACCTCGCTTGATATTTGGGGGATAGATTTCTGATCCGCATTTTGGATAATTGGAGTAATTAAGCCTTCTTCAGTGGCAACAGCAACAGAAATATCAACATTGTTGTAAAGCATTATTCCCGCATCAGACCATCCCGAATTAGCTTGCGGCACTTTTTTAAGTGCAACCGCTATGGCTTTGATAATGAAGTCATTGACTGAGATCTTATATTCAGGCTTGCCATCCACTAGTCTCGCTTTTGCGTTTATGTATTCTCTCGCTTTATTTAATTCTGTTATGTCGCATTCTATGGTTAGATAGAAATGCGGTATGGTGCTTTTAGATTCTTGTAAGCGCTTAGCTATAGTTTTGCGCATTTGCGTAAGTGGCAACACTTTATATTCTTCTGAGTTCCTACCTATGGCAGGCGCTGCGGCACCTTTAAAATTCAATACATCTGCCTTAACAATCCTGCCCCTCGGGCCAGAGCCAGTTATGTGCGCTATGTCAATTCCGTTGTCTCGGGCAATGCGTTTAGCAAGTGGGCTTGCAAATATCCTAGTGCTTTTAGTAGGAGCTTCATGATGAACCACTTCTATGCTTTTAGTAGGTTCAGCGGTCTCAGCTTTCTTTACCTGCACAGCGCTGGGGTTTGCATAATTTTTTATGATTGCATCTATTGCTGTGGCATCTTCGCCATCTTCAAGTAGCACCCCTATGAGGGCATTAACCTTGATTCCTTCAGATTTTTCTGCAACCACTATCTTGCCTAAAATTCCAGAATCTGCAGATTCCACCTCCATAGTGGCTTTATCGGTTTCAATCTCAGCGATAACATCACCAGATTTAACTTTATCTCCTTCTTTCTTCAGCCATTTAGCGAGATTGCCTTCCGTCATCGTAGGAGAAAGTGCAGGCATAAGAATTTCAATTGCCACTGTATACCATTAAAAATTTTAACTATCTGTTCAGGAGCTCCCAAATCCCTTTATACGCGAAATAATGGATAACGAAATAAAAACGTCATTGCGAAGAAGTGTAACGACTGCGGCAATCCAACTCTTCTTAGCCATTCCCGCCCATTTTAGCATCATTCCTGCCACTTTTACCGTCATTCCCGTTCCCTTTACCGTCATTCCCGCGCAGGCGGGAATCTGGATCCCGGTTCAAGCCCGGGATGACTAGGAAAAGACTGCCACGTCTCGAAGCCGCTCACCGCAGTGACGAAAATTATTTGTTTTTCTGACCCTCATCCACCATTATTTGCGTTTTATAAGCTTGGGTGCTTAACATCATAAGTAGTTATAAAATGCAATAATCCGAAGTGCAACACCTTTGTAACCAGAATTATAGTTGCGGAACTGACTCTTGCCCTGCGCTATTCCCTTTATTGACCACCAAGTCGACAAAATGAGTATGTTTTTCTTTTAATCTTGCGTTTTCAACCCCATAGCCGAAAAGTGAGACAAACCAGTCGATGAACTTCCTAAGTATTGACATCGGTTCTTTGTCATGTTGCACATTCTCACGTATCTCTACAAAAACATCTCTAGCTTTTTCTTTCACAGCATCCTTCTGTTCTGGATTGAGATTTGGATTCATTTCACCAAACACTTCTTCAGCGGTTTTGGCAAATTTCTCTATATCATGAGTCTTATACCCATCCTTCAACCTTTTGATAATTGGAGAGGCAATTGCTCTAAATTCCCTCGCCTCGGTCGCTAGATGTTTGCATGCGTTTGTTAGTAATTCTTCTCCGTTGGGTACAGTGTTATGCCAATCTAATGTATTTGGTAAATCAGGAACTTTCAATAAACCTAAGCACTCTTTACGTAACGAAGCATGATTCTTTTTCAATTCATCTTTTGGTTCTCTTGGATTGGGTGATTTCTTCTCTATGAAAGCATTAAATTTGTCATTTAATAACTCAAGCCTTTGAGGAAAATCTTGCAAAATATACTGCTTATGATTATTCTCTATTGCTTGCAAAATCTCCGGGGTCAAGCCAGCATCGGCTAAATCTTGCTGCGATATTACAATTTTCCTTAGTGGGTTTTTGCTGCCATGCTTGGCGAATACTTCTTCTTTATAAAATAAGTCGCCATCTCCTTCGAATTTGATATTGTCTTGAGTATGATTATTATAATAAGCATCTGCAATATATTCGATATGCGTAGCAAATGGGGCGAATGTCCCATCTGGTAATTTGAACCTTCTATCTGCATTGAGTGATGGATAGTAACCTATACCCTTAACCCCGCCATCATATAATGCCCTCACCATATGCAGCATAAATTTTTTGTAATCGTCGGCAGTTAGACTAGGAGCGCCACTGTCTTTATCCCAAGTAACATAGAAGCAAAGCTCTTTGCCTCTTTGGTCATAATCAGGGCCATTCTCTGGGGATAGTACATTAGATCCCTCTTCATAAACCTCATTAACATTCAGCAACTTAATATTTTTTGGTAATTTAATATCCTTTGGATTACTGAGAAGGCTCCTAACCACTTCAAGAGCGTTTCTTATATTTTCTGGAGTAGGTGATATAGGTATCCTAAATTCTGCTGAACCGATATAAGTCACGCCATTCTCTTCCACTTTCCTCTCTGATTCCTGCTCTTTTTCTTGAAACCAGTACCACCCATTATGCTTCTTATGCGTATAGTTATGCGCCATGCTCCCCGACACGTAAGTTAAGGAATAGTTAAGAAATAGAAGGATAGATTGAAAACAAAGGGGAATTGAGGTATAAGGTGACTTTTTGCAGAAAGGACACCTTATGAAAGAATATATACAGCAGTTTTTCGAAATATG
>JAJTHY010000083.1 GCA_021298045.1 Candidatus Jidaibacter sp. | reverse complement strand
TCAAGTCAATAAGAAAAGGTAAGCTTGTTTTTGCAAACAAAAAATGTTGGCGGGAACATGATAAATATAGAGTCCAATACTAAAATTTACCTTTGCACGGGCGAGACCGATATGAGGAAAGGTATGAACGGATAGCATTTTTTGATAGTGTCTTATCAATTTCGCGTTTTTTAATAATGAACTCCGCAGGCGTCGGCAGTATCACTATAGGCCCTTTTTGTTAAAGGTGGGCGCCATTTTAACAATCCAATGGATTGGTTAAGAGACAGCTCCCAATAGCATTCTTATCGGCCCCGGTGAATAAACCCCCTGACTCGCGCTGCAGAGTCCAGCTAATATACTAGCTCTTTTCCACGCGGCTTGCAAGATGTTCTATATAGTCTGCTATCTGCGATATGGTATCTGTTAAGTTTTTCTTCGCAGCTCCAACTTCTCCTTTTTGTGACTCAACGTCAGATTCAATTTTTCTAATCAGAGCTTCTACTTGGTCCTCAACCATAAGACCTGCAATCAAAGCCAGCTTAAGGTCCGAAGCACCAGGAAATTTAGCTGCCAATTCCTCTAACCTATGGTTATATTTAGCGGCAAGGGAATCAATACGATCCTTATCGTCACAATCAAGAGACAAGTTTGTATTTCTAAGTTTTAAATTTACCAATGTCATTAGCTAACCAATCTTTTAAGTTTAGATAAACTAAGCTGCACATCGCTAGTATGCTCAATATCCTGAGGGCTAGCAGATAATGGTTTTTGTTTTAAAATACTATCTGCTGTTGTAGCTTCAATGCTATTGGACGCAGTGTTTTTAGATTGGTCGGAAAACTTTTTAATCTCCGATTTCAGCTTTACAACTTCAGCTCTAAGCTTAGAATTTTCCGACTCCAAAGCCGATATCTTTACCTCTATAGCGTTCTCCAAACGTTCAAGCGCTTTTTCTAACTTTTCTTTAACTAACACAGTACTCATATCTAAAAATGCAAACAGACTTACTGGCTAAAAATATTCTATATCTAGTGTATATTCAAGATAATTTCTTCTAAAATTCAACTTTTATCAACTCTACCAGGTCAGATTTATGGGGGTTATGTATTTCATAGGCTCCATCTACGTCATAAGAAAAACTTGCATTTTTCTTGAATAGTTTATTTAGCTTGGAAGCAATAAAATTAATTTGCCCCTGCACCATAACAAAGTGTTTGGATTTACCAGAACCTTTGCAGGCATAAGTTTTGCCAGGATATATGGTTAAGCGTTTAAGTACAAACCCTCCTCTTTTAAGCAGGGTATCAAAATGCCCCCAAGGTCTTCGAACCGAATTGTCAAATAAAAAACTTTCTATATTACGCAAACGCAGAGTTTTTACTACTTCACGAACATCTTGAGAATATTCTGTATTAAGCACCATAACTGCATCCCCTGAATCAACTATCGTTATGTCATTAAGATTTACTGCAGCTATCAATTTATTATGGTTATTGGAATAAACCTGAATATTATGACTGTTGATTGAAACGCACGAGTCAGCCTTGAGGACATTCCCATTTTCATCCTTAGCTTGCACTGCATATATGCTTTTCCAAGAACCAATATCTGACCATCCTATAGAAGAGCCTATCACAGCTGAATGCTCAACGTTTGTAGTCAATACATCATCAATCACGCTAAGCTCACATTTCTCAAACTCCTCTTTATCTGCAGCTATGATGTGATAGCCTGAGCCTTCGGACATTGTTCTGCGCGCCTTTTGCAAAGATTTTTTACAGGCATCTATTGTAGCAGAGCATTGCTTCTGCATTTGCTCCAAAAACAGCTTTACCGGTATTATAAATATGCCAGCATTCCACTGATACCCTTCTTTTATCAATTTTTCAGCATCCACTTTATTTGGCTTTGCAATTAATTTTTCAATTAGATAAAGTTTATTATTATCAGCATCAGTATCAATAATTTGGCTAGGCTTTATATAACCATATCCGGTTTCAGGATAAGTGGCCTCGGAGCTTATCACTACAAACTTATTACTTTTTTGAGCTAACTTTGTAGCTGCAATCATCAACTTTCTAAATTTTTCAGAGTGCTCAATGTCATGATCAGAAGAGAACACCATCATTATTGCGTCTGAGTTTTTTTTATAAATATCCAGTGCAGCTAAAGAAAGCGCAGGAGCTGTACCTTTTATGTATGGCTCCAAAATTATTTTAGCAGATTTTACATGGATTTCAGCCAGTTGCTCTTCTGCTAAAAACCTGTGATCTTGATTAGTTAAAATATATAAATTATGGATATCAGTAAGCCCCTCTATCCGCTTAATGCTATTTTGTAACAAGCTAGTTTCAGATGCGAAACCAATAAATTGCTTGGGTACATTCTCTCGAGATATAGGCCATAGCCTGGTTCCATGGCCGCCACAAAGAATTACTGGATAAATCATAAAATATAGAAATTGTATATACAGGTCTTACAATACACATTATTACATTGGAGTTGAAGTGTTTTTTGGGTCTTTACCAAAAAGTTATATTATTATTGCTTAGCTGTATAACTTTCTGGCACCTCAACCGTTTTTGGAAAAAAGGCAAAGAATCGCCCTTTTGCCTTAAAGTGGCTAGCCACTTTCTCAGCTTTATCTCCCCTGCCAAAAAACACATCTCCTCTAATAGCTCCTCTAATGGCACCGCCTGTATCCTGAGCTACAAACAGACGCTTGTAACTACGTCCTTTAAATATGCTTTTCTCTGGTAAACTAGTTGCAACCCAAACTGGCATACCATATGGATACAATCCATAATCAACAGCAAGTGACCTTTCAGGCACCAGAGGTACGCCTTGCCCGCCTAATGCATGATGCCCTTCAACTGGCTGGAAGAATACATAAGATGGATCCTCCTCAATAATTTCCCTGCCATCCTTAGGATTGCGATGCAAATAATCCATCATGCTCTTAGCATCTTCAAACTTTAAATCCCGCTGGCGCAACGCCTGATGAATACCCTTAAATCTATACCCATTAGATGCCTCAAAGCCCAAATTCAAATGCCCACCTTCCTTAAGCTTAATTACACCAGAACCTTGAATCTGCATAAAGTATAGCCGCGCCCTGTTATCAACATATGCAACCTCTAAGCCTCTTCCAGCAAGCGCTCCACCATTTATTGAAGCATGCTCTATAGCACTCGAACCCTTCACATATTCCAAATCAGGAGGCTTGCGATAAATAGGATATTTATACTTTCCATGCCTTTTTTTGCTGCCCTCTAATTCAATTTGAAAATACCCGGTCAACATACCTTCGGGATTGTGATCATCATCAAGAACCTGATATGGGGTAAACCATTTTTCAAAAAATAACTTAGCCTCTTTATCTGTTGGCTTTTCATAGTTATAGGCATCCATACATGGCACCTGCCAATCTATGGCGTTACCCCCTAAGGCAGTTGCTTTACTTACTTTGCTTTCCAAATCTAAGCGCATAATTTTGCTACACGACTTCTTAAAAGAGTCAAAAGCACCAGAATGAGAGTCTTCTTCCCAGCCATCGATGTGAGAAAATGTCACCGGCTTAAATTTTGCAATACGTGGCTTAGTAGTAGCGCCACATCCGGTAATTAATGCACTTATAAAACATAGAATTATTAATAACAGATTACGCTTCATTGCCCACAAGTATCCAAATATTGGATTTTGAATTAATCTTTTTGCTAAATTTCCAAACATCGTGACGCTTGATAACTTTAGATAAGCTACCATTTACAAGCTCACCAGAATTGGTATCGGTAATATTAGATATCTGCTCAGATTCAAATTCCACCTCTATAATTGCGTTAGAATCTTGCTTAGACACATTTAATATTTTAGCATTTTGCACACCAACTATCGTGATATTTTGCCTTTGCGCATTCGCTTGCAGCTGCTTAATGGAATCGGTAAATTGACTCAGCATTTCAGAGGATACAAGCTTCTCTAATACATCTAATTGCTGTTTAGCATAGGCTTCTAATATCATTTGAAACGCGCTTTTGGCACCAAGCAAGAACTTATCAGCTGTAAAGCTCGGCACATAAGCACGTATATCTTCAAAAATTTTGCGCTCTAGTTCGCCCATCTCAGCTTCAAGAGCAGAAACTATATTTATTTGCTCACCATCTTGAACTTCTTCTGCTTCTTTTAACAAGCTTTCTTTAAACTGCTCGTAAGCTTTTTTGTTTTCTTCGGACATTTCATTGTCATAACTAGTATCCCCTAAGGTCTTGTATAGCTTACGCCCTATGAAAAAAGCCAGTAGTGCAAAAATTATAATATCAATCATTTTTAATAGACACAAAAACCAATGAAGTTTAGTATAGCAGACCTCTTATACCAAGTCCCGAAAATTATTTAGGTAAAAGTTCATAAATTTTGGGCCAGTACGAAGTGGGAAAGGTGTTTTAGTATTTGCATATACCAAACACTTTTTCCTCAATTAGGTCTGCCTCGAAAATATGCGCTTATGCTAAATTATTTTCGGGACTTGGTATTCAGCTTAAAAATATTTTTATAAAAAATTAAACGCATGGACGCAAATAATATGGAAACAAACGAAACCCTTATAATCCACGGTCAGTATATAAAAGACTTATCTTTTGAAAATCCAAATGCTCCCACTTCTTTTCAAATGGAGCAAGAGCCCGCTTTCGAAATTGGCATCGACGTGAATACCGCTGGTGTTGGTGAAAATATCTACGAAGTATCTTTAAACCTTGTGGTTAAAGCTTTACAAGATACTCAGGCAATTTTCATTGTTGAATTAAAATATGCTGGAATTTTCACTGTTATTATGCCTTCCCCTGAAGATTTGGAGAAAGCACTTTTAGTTCAATGCGCGTCCATATTGTTCCCATTTGCAAGAAGAATCATATCCGATGTTACAAGAGATGGTGGCTATCCTCCTGTCTCTCTTCACCCGGTTGACTTCTTAGGGTTGTTTATGCAAAAGAAGCAAAGCGAAAGTGAAGCACCTCCAGCTAATACTAACCATTGATACAAAGTTTAAAATAGGGGTATGGTAGTTCCCGCCCCTTTTTGTCGCATCAAACGTGAGCAATAGCATTGCCTTGGCTTGAATTCTTTAAGACAAGAAGAGACTTGCTAAAGAGAGCGAGATTGAGATATAATGACTGGTAATTAGAATAAGGATATTACGATGATCTCTAAGTTTTTGGATCCAAAAAATGATTTTGCGTTTAAGAAGATCTTTGGTACCGAAAAGAACAAAGACATATTGATACACTTTTTAAACGACATAGTGAACTTTAAACAAGGCGGACCTATCCAGGACGTTACTTTCTTAAAGACCATCCAAGACCCTGAAACAGCAGCTCAAAAGACCAGCATCGTGGATATATTATGTAAAGATGAAAAGGGGAATCAATACATAGTAGAGATGCAAGTAGCAAAAGAAAAAGGCTTTGAAAAAAGAGCGCAGTACTATGCCTCAAAGGCGTATATCTCACAAGCATATGAAGGT
>JAJTHY010000128.1 GCA_021298045.1 Candidatus Jidaibacter sp. | reverse complement strand
GTTGATTTTGCACATCCATAATATTTGCAACCAGCGCTCTTGCAAGAATCTCCAAGACATCAGAGAAATCACCTATTTGATTAAGAGCAATCTTTAAAATATCCGGAAGAGATTCACTGTAAACACGCAAAGTATCCGCAATGCTTAGCGCGCATTTTAAACCATCCCTAATCATAATAAAATCTTGAAAGTGCGCACGCTCTGCAAAAATTTTCCCAACTAAACGCTCCAGATCTGGCATTGACTTTAACAATTCACGCAGTGGGTTAATCACCGTTTCATTACGGATAAAAAACTCAACCACATCCAACCTTTTATTGATCGCTGCTGGGTTGGTAAGAGGAAAAGCTATGTGGTGCTCAAATAATCTGCTCCCCATAGAAGTAATAGTTTTATCAATTATGTTCATTACAGATTTTTTTCTGTCTCCACTAATCGATTCCGTTATTTCCAAATTTCTTCTAGTAGCACAATCTATTTCCAAATAGTGAGACGCATTTAATTTACGAGGTTTTTCTAAGCGCGGCTTAATTCCTTTTTGTGTGTAGCTTATGTATTCAAGCAGTGAGCCAAGCGCAATTATCTCCCCTGCATCCAAGTGACCTAAAGAATCCAATGACAATATGCCATAAAACTGTTTAATTTTTTCTGCTGCACGTGCGCTGCTGAATAGAGAGTCTGCCCGTAGTGAAAGTATTGATTTATAATGATCAAGTGCTTTTCTGATGATAGGATCGTTAAAAGTTTTATCAGCTAGTAGAATTTCTCTGGGCTTTAGCCTTATGAGATCATTAGCAATTGACTGCCTAGATGACTTCTGCAAAATCAATTTACCAGTTGTGATATCGACAGAACTAATACTCAAATCATCATCTAGCAAATGAATTCCTACTAAGTTTTGGTCTTGGTTACTTTCCAACAAATGATCTTCCAGTATTGTGCCTGGAGTTATAATTCTAACAACTTCTCGCCTCACTACTGACTTAGGGCCACGCTTTTTAGCTTCCGCTGGGCTTTCAAGTTGTTCACATACTGCAATTTTAAAACCAGCTTTTAGCAGCTTTGCTATATATGGGTTAGAGCTGTGGTATGGCACTCCGCACATAGGAATATGATCATCCTCAGATTTTCCACGCTTAGTGAGTACAACATCTAATATTGGCGCCGCAATTGTTGCATCTTCAAAGAACAGCTCATAGAAATCACCTAGTCTATAAAACAACAAACAATCTTGATGCTCAGCTTTAATGCTTAAATATTGCTGCATCATTGGCGTTAAATTGCAGGCTTTACTTGAACTAAATAAATTATTTTGAGACTTCATTACACTACACTTATTTATCCAAAAGCGATTATAATATGCTACTCATTAAATAAAACCATTTTTAAAATATATTTCTTGCAATCAACTTATCTGATATATACGTTCGGAAGTGCCTATATCGCAAATGCTAATACTTATGAAATCAAGCAAATCGCAAAACATTGCTAAATCTATCATTGCCTCATCCGTAGGTAATATTCTAGAATGGTATGAGTATATGATTTACGCCTACTTTACTTCGGTAATTGGCGCTTTATTTTTTCCTCTTGAAAACAAATTTATAGGCACTCTACTCGCATTCGCTACCTTTGCTATAGGACTTGCTGCTAGGCCAATTGGTGGAATTATTTTTGGTTATATAGGTGATAAATACAGTAGAAAAAAAATGCTTACCATCACCATGTTTTTGATGTCAGTGCCTACACTATGCATAGGGTTATTACCCACTTATGAACAAATAGGTATACTTGCCCCTATATTGTTAGTTCTCTTTAGAATGACTCAAGGTATTGCGCTAGGAGGTGAGTTTGGCGCTTCATGCGTTTATTTATATGAATCGGTACCGCATCATAAACGTGGGTTCTATGGGTCTCTTGCGCTTACCGGCGTTGGATTCGGGCTAATTCTAAGCTCACTTACCATACTAACTGTAGAGTCTTTAGCCACAAAGGAGCAAGTTTATTCATTCGCATGGAGAATACCATTTTTTATAAGTGTACTTGGTGGCATAGTTGCTTTTTATATGAGACTTAATTTACTTGAATCTATCGATTTTAACAAAATAAAAGAAACTAGCAAGCTTGTGAGAAACCCATTCTTTGAAATGCTAAAAAACCATAAAGCAACTTTAGCCAACTTATTTGGCATATTCCTTACAACTCAGGTTGCTTTCTTTGTTGTGTTTGTTTTTGGCAAGACGATGATGATAGATTTCCTGCACTTCGATACCAAAACAGCCAACGTTTTTAGCTTGATTACAGTTATTAGCTATACAATTTCTACAGTAGTTTTTGGGTATTTATCAGATAAAATCAATAGACGGCATATTATATTAGTTGGTGTAATAATAATGTTTGTATCAGCGCATCCATTTATTATGGCACTTGCAAGCGGGAATGCATTGCATATACTAACCATGTGTATTTTGTTTGGCACATTAATGGGGATGACTGAAGGAACGCTAAACCCACTTGTAGCATCTTCTTTCCCAACTAATATTAGAGCAACAAGTGTGGCATTTTGCTGGAACTTCACTTCCATAGCTTTTGGTGGCGCAGCCCCTATCATTTCTATGTGGCTCATTGATACGGCGGGAAGCGTTGAAGCAATTGCTTACTATTTTATGACTGTTTGCTCAGTAACAATTACAACACTTATTTGCTCTGTAATTAGGAGGAAACAACTCTCTACGCTTGGAAGAAGACAAGCTAATATTATTTAACCAAGCTTTACTTTAACCGCATTAGCTACCCGCTCCACCTCAGCATCTGTCATCTTAGTGTAAATTGGCAAACTTACCGCGTTATTAAAAGCTTTTTCTGCAATAGGGAAATCACCACTCTTATAGCCTAATGTTTTTTGATAATATGGATGCAAATGCAGTGGTATAAAATGTACGCTACACCCTATATTTGCTTCTGACATCTTAGTTATAAATGCATCTCTATTAATTACATTATCCATAAGTCTAATGACAAATAGATGCCATGCATGGTCGTCCCCTTCCTTAGGCAATTCTGGCAACTTAATAGGTAAATTTTTAAATTCATCCAAATAAAATTGCGCTATTTTTTTACGCCTTTTATGGAAGGTATCGCATTTTTTCAGTTGCTCTATGCCGATTGCAGCTGCTAGATCAGTAAGATTACATTTAGAGCCCGGCGCAACAATTTCATAATACCATTTAGACCCTGGTGAAACATAGCGATCAAACACATCCCGAGAAATGCCATGCAAACGCATCATGCGGGCTCTACTCACCAACTCTTGATTCCTCGTAAGAATCATTCCACCTTCACCAGACGTAATAGTTTTTGTGGCATAGAAACTATAAACTGTAGCATCACTACTATTATTACCTATCAATTTATCATTGTATTTTGTGGGCAAAGCATGCGCAGCATCCTCCAAAACTTTAATTCCATGCTTTTTTGCTATTGCATTTATTGCATCCATATCACAAGGAAGCCCAGCAAAGTGCACAGGTATTATTACTTTAGTTTTTTCTGTTATAGCAGCTTCTATCTTTGCTGGATCAATATTTAAAGACCCCACTTCTACATCTACAAGAACGGGTTTAGCTCCTAAGTGAACAGGCATCATCGCCGTGGCAGAAAAAGTATAGGTAGGCACTATAACTTCATCCCCGGGCTTAACCCCAAATGCTTCAAGCGCTAGTAGTAACCCCATACTTGCAGAATTAATGCCAACTGCAGTTGCTTTTGGATCTATATAAGCTGCAAAATTTTCCTCAAATTTTTTAGCATAAGGGCCAGTGGTGAGCCAACCAGATCTTAAACACTCGACTACCGAATTGATTTCTTCATCACCAATATCAGGCAAAGCAAACGGTATGAATTTTTCCATAAAATGCTCCATTTTTCTGCGATCAAACTATATGAGCACGTAACACTGGTCAATAAAATTTGCAAATTGCATGCAGTAGGTTAAAATCACCAAAGCATCTATTATTAACAATATGAGTAACTCGCAAGATTTAATTGTAAAATCCCTATTAGGCACACCAATATCTGAAGTTGCAGGCATTGGCCCTAAGCGTGCTGCTCTTTATAAAAAGCTTGGCGCAACCTGCGCGCGCGATTTGCTGATGCTAATGCCAAATCGTATTATAAAACGTAAGATGAATCCTAGGATACACGACATTGCCCCGGGTGATTCAATATGTAAGCTAGTAAAAATCATATCTTTTGATCTTGCTCCAAACTCCAAAAGCAGCAGACCTAGTAAAATTATCTGCGATGCAGATGGAGAATCAGTTGAACTCCTCTATTTCCATACACCAAGCAAACTTATAACCTCTCGCTATCCACTTGGGCAAGAGTTAGTTATAAGTGGCGAAGGCAACGTAAGCTACGGCACCCTAACCATTATTCATCCAGATAATGTGGTTCCTGCAAATGAAAGCTATAAAATACCAGAATTTGAACCGGTATATCCAGCTACTAAAGGCCTTAATTCTAAATTTATTGCCTTAACTATCAAAAGTATTTTGCGGAAGTTGCCGGAGATAAAAGAATGGCTGCCACAAGATTTAATCGCATCCAAGGGGTGGCCTTCTATTAGAAAAGCATTTGAAATCATTCATAATCCCAAAAGCTCCAGTGATGTGCACTCAGCTAAAATCGCCAGAGATAGATTAGCTTTTGATGAGATATTTGCACATCAATTAAAGCTGAAAAAGCTCAAAGAGAGAACAAAATCTTTCATCAGAGAGCCTTTAAACTTCTCGGGGGAATTGAAAAACAAAATGCTCGCACAATTACCATTTCAACTAACCAATTCTCAAATCAACACAATTGCAGAAATAGAGCAAGATTTAAAGGGCGAAAATAAAGTTACAAGATTAATCCAAGGAGATGTAGGATCTGGTAAAACTTTGGTGGCTTTAAGTTTATTAGTGGATTATGTGGAGGCTGGCGCACAGGGAGCGCTGATGGTACCTACCGAAATATTGGCTTTGCAACACGCAAAAACAATTTCTAACCTAGTTGAGCCATTAGGGGTAGAATGTAGAATTTTACTTGGCACTATGAAAGTCGCTGAAAAGCGCGAGGCAACACAAGCAATAACATCTGGTAAAGCGCAAATTATCATAGGAACTCATGCATTATTCCAAGAGCAGGTTATTTATCATAACTTACGCATGGTAATTATTGATGAACAACACAGATTCGGCGTAGAGCAAAGACGCCAGCTGGTTACAAAAGGAGATAAAGTTGACTTTATAATGATGAGCGCCACCCCTATTCCACGAACTTTAGAGCTAACTAATTATGGAGACATGGATATATCCGTAATACGCGAAAAACCTGCCAATAGGCTTGAGATCATAACCAGCGTAATTTCCTATAAAAAAATTGATGATATAGAAAATTCGCTATCCTCTAAGATAGAAAAAGGGGAAAAAGTTTATTGGGTTTGCCCATTAATCGAAGCAACAGAAAAGCTGGATTTGGCCCATTGCGAAACTCGCTTTAATTCCTTACAAGAAAAATTCCCAGGCAAAATTGGATTAATTCACGGCCGCATTAAGCAAGAAGAGCGTGAGATTGTGATGCAGAAATTTATTGATGGTGAATATAAAATAATAGTTGCAACCACAGTGATAGAAGTAGGTGTGGATGTTAGGGACGCAACTATTATGATTATTGAGAACGCTGAGCGCTTCGGGCTTTCCCAATTACATCAGTTGCGAGGGCGTGTAGGTAGAGGGGATAAGCAATCTTATTGCATATTGATATATGGTAAAAATTATGGCAAAATCAGCCAACAAAGGCTAAACGTTATGAAAAGTTCTAGTGATGGATTTTTCATTGCCGAGGAAGATCTTAAGCTGCGTGGGCCAGGCGATATAGTAGGCAAAAAGCAAAGCGGCCTACCAGACTTTAAAATCTTTGATTATGAAATGGATAGAGATTTGCTAGAAATGGCTTTTGTTGCTAGCTCCAAAAATAATGCCATAGCCAAGCCGTTATAAAATGGCAGAATATTTGCCTTTAATTGCCGCCCCCGCACTCGATTCAGGAATCTTAAGGTTCTGCAGTAAGCGTACAGTGAAGGCGGACTATTCAAGTCAATAAGAAAAGGTAAGCTTGTTTTTGCAAACAAAAAATGTTGGCGGGAACATGATAAATATAGAGTCCAATACTAAAATTTACCTTTGCACGGGCGAGACCGATATG
>JAJTHY010000150.1 GCA_021298045.1 Candidatus Jidaibacter sp. | reverse complement strand
TTTCCCAATATCCTAAAATTGTTCGTGCAGCTAATTCAGATGGGCTAAACTTAGATTTGTTATTAAGCAATTCAAAACTTTTTTGAAACCGTGATTGCATATTTTTATATTTGTCAGCATCTAGCAATTTATAAAGCTCAGTTCGGGATTAGAAAATGAGTTTTGATGGAAGGCTTGGAAGGCTTAAGACAATAAGGGTAGAAATTAGGTGAACAAAAGCATTTTGAATAGATCTATGTCTAGTATGCTCTAGCTCAAAATGATATTTCAGTATATTAAATACTGATTCAATTATAGAACGTTTTCGTAGTAGAGTTTTCTCAGCCATAGGCAATAGTTGATTCTTCATCCCTTTTTTAATACCAGTAACTAATTTTAATCCTCTCCTATATAGACTTTGGAAAAGCTCTTGTTTAATATAGCCTTTGTCCCCAAATAGTAATCCTCTTAAGAATTTAGAAAGACTGTTTACAGGTGTTCTGTCATCAACATTGCCAGTGGTAAATCTGACGCTTTGGAATTCCCCATTTTCATTAATAATCAGATGCAGCTTTAATCCATAAAACCATCCTTTTGTAGTTTTGCCCAGCTCTGCAATTCCTTTAAATACTTTGTTTCTTGATATCCTTTTTGGATGGCAGACAGCTATAGAGGTGGAATCAATATAGTATATTCCCGTCTTTTTTGCCTTCTGCATATACCATTGTAGCAAAAGAGTTAAATGCAATAGTGCTCTGCTTTTCAGTTCAATAAATCTATTATAAGATAATAGCTTAGGGAACTCTTTGCGGTATAATTGTAAATAGCTATTATAAAAATATTTAAAATTTTTACATGGTGATTGTTGATACATTAGGATGATTGTTATTATCTCTGCCACGCTTAGCTCAGGCTTTCTGGTGGGATTCCTTACTTTTTTATCTTCTATTGCTTTGCCTTCTAGCCATTGTTCAACGCTTTTGCAAAAATCATCGACAAAGCAAAATAGCATGGTAATATCTTTTTTCATAGGGCGCCTTATTAAATTTGTGCTAAATTTTTATATAGCGTCCTTACTTTCTTTAGTCAATTCAATCCTTTTTTTCCCTTCTAATCCCGAACTGGCGCTAGAAAGATATGCGCTTATGCCAAATTAATTTTAGAAATTATTATTAGTGATGCACTCTATAACCCTACTTGCAATCTGGGTAGTTTTAAAATCCACGTCACGATTTGGGTTTAGCTCTACTATTTCAAACCCTTTAAGTTTGTCATCCAATAAAACCTCCATGCATGCCAAAAACTCTTCAGGATCAAAACCCCCAGACTCCGGACTACCAACCCCTGGAGCAAATTTCGGATCAAAAAAATCTAAGTCCAAACTAGCCCCAAAGCCCCCATTTGCCTGACTTGCAATCGATTTCGCTTCAGCGAGAACCGCGTTAAGGCCCCGTGCATGCACTTCGCTCGCATAAAAAACTTTAACCCCAAGCTCCTCTAGCAGCAATTTTTCCTCTGGCTCATAGCTTCTGGCACCCACTACAACCACATAACTCGGATTTATATTTCCTTTAAGTGCCTCGTCTCCATGCCCCATTAGCGCCGCAAGTGGCATGCCATGATACGCTTTAGAGACACTATTCTCATAGGTGTGGGAGTCCATATGAGCATCAATCCAAATCAAGCCAAATTTACCATCAGCATTTAACGC
This sequence comes from Candidatus Jidaibacter sp., assembly GCA_021298045.1. Taxonomy (GTDB): domain Bacteria; phylum Pseudomonadota; class Alphaproteobacteria; order Rickettsiales; family Midichloriaceae; genus JAJTHY01. Next base: position 10,354 of record JAJTHY010000150.1, on the reverse strand, counting down.
TTTTATTATTCCTCTCCAAGAGCCCATAGCGATAGAATGATCTCCTCCCAATGTTATTGGAAAGCACCCTTCTTGAACGGCTTGATATGTAGCGTCCGCTAGCCTGTGGCAAAATTCCACTATTGCAGGGAAACTTTCCTTGCCAACTTTAGGGGTGCCATATTCGGGGGCGGCAGACAAGCCAATATATGATTCTTGCAACTTGGGTTCAAGCGCTGCTTTTATAGCGGCAGGGCCCAATGCAGTATCCCGCAGCTGCGCTCCAAAACCAAATTCTGCACCGATCAATTTAAAATTTTTTATCATTTATATTTTGTTTAATAATTTTACTGGAGCTAAAGGAAGTACTATGGTAGCATTCTTCAACTTTATATTTATGATTGTATATTATGAAAATAATCGCAAATGATATTCGCGTTGGAAACCTTCTTGAGCATGAAGGAAAATTATGGGTGGTTTTAAAAACCATGCATACCCAACCTGGGAAAGGTGGCGCCTTCATGCAAGTGGAAATGAAAGACATACGCGGTGGCACTAAACAAAATATCCGTTTCCGTAGCAGTGAAAACGTAACCAGAGCTAATCTAGACCAAAAAAGCTATCAATATTTATACGAAAATGGCGGCAATCTAGAGCTTATGGATAAAACAAATTATGAGCAAATCTCTCTTAATAAGGAGCTTGCTGCCGAAAACGCAGCATTTCTACAAGAGGGCATGGACGTTACCGTAGAATTTTATGGCGAAGAACCTATCGCTATAGTATTGCCGGAATTGGTGATCCTAGAAGTAGAGGAGTGCGAGCCAGTAGTAAAAGGGCAAACAGCTACATCATCATATAAACCAGCTAAATTAGATAATGGAATTAGAATAAGCGTTCCACAATTTATAAACTCTGGTGATAAAATTGTAGTAAGAGTAGAAACTCGTGAATACATGGAGCGAGCCAAATAATGGCAGTTGCACCGGAAGTGATTTTGGCTTTGATAAATAAATCGTTTCCTAAAGCAGAAGTGCAGCTTAGGGATACTGTGGGCGATCATGATCATTATGAAGTTTCAATTAAATCTGAAGCATTCAACGGAATTAGCAGGATTATGCAGCATAAGATGGTCATGAATGCGCTTGGCGAAATAGTTGGCACTACATTGCATGCTATTTCGATTAAAACTTACCCAACTAGAAAATAAAAGGAGAGAAAATGTCAAATCCTATATTTAGCAAAATTGCTGAAGACATAAGCAATAACGATGTTGTGCTTTACATGAAGGGCACAGCGGATACGCCAATGTGCGGTTTTTCTGGCGCAGTTGTGATGATTTTGAAAAGATTGGGTGTATCTTTTAAAGATGTAAATGTACTTGAGAATAACGAAATAAGGGAAGGTATTAAGCAATTCACCAGTTGGCCAACTATACCGCAACTTTACATTAAAGGTGAGTTCATAGGCGGATGCGATATAGTAAAAGAGATGTTTGAATCAGGGGAGCTTGCTAGGTTACTTGAATCCTCCGGCATAAAGCATATCAAGTAACAATCAATATTGGTAATAATTTGGACGTATTAAACATTTACCTGCCAATTGCAGAGGTTACCGTTAATATAGCTTTGGTTATTGCTTTGGGTATCTTTACGGGAATCATATCTGGTATATTTGGTTTAGGTGGTGGCATCATAGTAGTTCCTTTTATAACTATGTTTGGTATACCAGTTACCGCAGCAGTTGCAACTTCTATAGGGCAGATGATCGCTGGATCGTTGGCTTCATTTTTAACTTATTCAAAAATGGGCAAGGTGGATTATAAATTGGGTATATTTTTAACATTAGGTGGATTTTTAGGGGTGGCTCTGGGAAATTTATTACTCATGAAATTATTTATGCATAAAAATGCAGACACAATACTCTCCTATAGCTTTATGGCCTTAATTGCGGTTGTTACAGCAGTAAGTGTGCGTGATGCTATAAAAGAACTAAAAAGAGAAGATGCCAGCAAAAAAAGACTAGCAATATTAGATTTGCTGCCATTTAAAACTGAGTTCAAAGCCTTTGAAGGTAGTACAAGTATATTGCCATTTATGCTTGTAGGAGCAATAGGTGGTGCAATGTCAATATTATTCGGCGTTGGTGGTGGATTTGTTATGATACCAATTCTTTTATACACATTACATGCGAGAGAAGAATATATCTCTGGCTCGATACAAGTGCAGATGTTTATAGCAAGCATAGTATCAAGTATTTTATATATGAGGCATGGTGTGCAGGTGGATATTGTTTTGCTCGCAATCCTCATTTTTGGAATTGTGATAGGTGCAAGGTTAGGTGCTAAGTTGGGGAGTAAGTTAAGCCGCAGACACTATCGCATATTGCTTTCATTTATACTTGTGACAATGGCCGCATTGATGGCAAGAAATTTATTTTACCCCCTAACAACCGAAGTATTGGCAAAAGTTAAACCAAGTGTTGACTTACAACTAAAACCAGCTTACCAATGGCTAAAAAGCTTAACTGAACACCAACCTCAGGTTTATACTATGGTTGCAATTTCCTTTGCGATTATCGCTGGATTTGTAGCGGGGAAATTAAAAAATGGTGCGAAGCAGCATTGAAAATGCTTTTTTCTTTGTTAAAAATTCGCCAATATAACAATTGGATAATATATTTGAGAAATAACAAGTAGTTACAATTAACCTTAAAATGGAAATATTAACAGGTAATGAAGATTTTATCTTTTTGGAATGATCTTAAGCTTTGGCAAAAAGTTATAATTGGTATGTTTTTAGGCATAGCGGTTGGCCATCTGTATGGTGATGAAGCTCAAGTTTTAGAGCCCATTGGCACGGTCTTTATAAACTTGATTAAAATGGTGGTAATTCCTCTTATCTTTTTTTCAATTTTAAATGGTGTAGCAAGCGTGGGAGATGCCAGCACTTTTGGCAGAATAGGTACAAAGGCTTTATTAACATACGCTGCAACGACAGTTTTTGCTGTAATTATAGGCTTGTCATTTGCTAATATTTTTGAACCTGGTGTTGGGATAAATATAGATTTATCTCATACTGTTCAAGCAGATAACTCTAATAAAGCCCTCTTGGACATCCTAGTAGGGCTGGTGCCGCAAAATCCATTTAAAGCTATGGTAGAGGCCAACACTATACAGGTTGTTATATTTGCCTTTTTCACCGGCTTTGCATTAATACTAATTGGCGACAAGGGGAACCAAGTTAGAGACCTTGTTGCATCTGCAACTCAGCTTGTTTTTAAGATGATAGAATTAGTGATAAAATTAACACCTTATGGTGTTTTTGCGCTGATGGCGGTTGCAGTTGGGCATTATGGAATCGATGTTATACTTTCACTTGGTAAATTTGTATTTACAGTTATTGCAGCTCTTGCAACTCAGTATATCTTTTTCGGCATTATCCTTCTACTATTTGCGGGGCTTAACCCGTTGCCATTTTATCGCAAAATGCTTGAAACTCAGGCAGTTGCATTTGCAACAGTAAGCTCTAAAGCAACGCTACCTACCGCTATGCGTGAGCTGATGCAAAAGGTTGGGGTTTCTAAGCAGTCTGCAGCCTTTATTCTTCCGCTTGGTGCATCTATGAACATGGATGGTGTTGCTATACATCTTGGCATTTGTAGCGTATTTTTCGCTCAGATTATTGGCGTTGACTTAACAATGACTCAATATCTAATCATCATCCTAACATCTACAATTGGCTCTATAGGTGCTGCTGGCTTCCCTGGGGGCTCTATGGTAATGATCGGTATGGTGCTAACCTCTGTAGGTTTACCGATTGAAGGTATAGCTCTTATACTTGGCGTAGATAGATTTTTGGAAATGCTTAGAACAGTAATCAACATAACCGGCGACTGCACTGTAACGGTTGTGGTAGATGCATGGGAAAAAACTTTAAACCGCAACGTCTTCTATTCCAAGTCGGAAGAAGATGATGGTGACGCGGATTAACCCTTTTTTAACCTTTGGCCGCTAGAATAAAAATCTACGGATGAATAAAGGGGTTAAGAGGGTTAAGAAATGAAAGATATAAAAACCATTTTAAGCGAAGCGGCAAAGGAATTCCTTGCTAACGGCAAAACGGATACTAATTTCAGGGAGAATTTGCAAAATCAAGTTTGGGGTGCCTTGATTCAAGAATTTGAGAGGGTGGTAGGTTACCAAACCCCCACATCAAGTGATGGGCAAAAGCTTAGGCCAGACTTTGCAGACCTGCTTGCTCAAGCTGAACAGGCAAAAACTCAAACGATATACTATAAACAAGTTCTTGATATTGATTTAATTATGCATCAAAACATTCGTATTGCTGAAAAAAATGTTGAGGATGGAGCAGCAAAAATAAATTTTATATTGCAGGTAAGGAAGGGTCTTAAGTATCCACAGTTAACTTCAAAACAATGCTTCGAAGAAATCGTTAAATACAATGAATGGATTAAAGTATATGACGCGCACATACAGTTTTATGAAAATGCCCTTAAAATAATGGGAGTGGTAAGTGATTTTGTGGAAACTATGAGTAACATAGATACAGGTGTGGGTCAGCAATATAATAGACAAATACAAATGCTAACTGAAAAATCTGCCAAAGATATAAATACTAGCTATGCGTTAATGCTTGCAGCTACGGCAACTCTTATAGTAGCCCTTACCCCTATATTAGCCACCATAACTTTGGCTTCAACAGGGGTTGCAATAGCTTCGGCACCAGCAGGACTTGCTATAGTATGCGGAGTAGCAGCTTGCTTGCTTTACAATCAAAGTAATTCTTTAAGTATTGCTGCCAAAGGGGATAAGGCATCAGCTGAACACTTTCAGCAAGCTCTTGCCAAAATAGCAAAACAAGTTGCTGCAGAGATGCCCGCCAGCACAGAAAGTTTAAAGCTCAGCAATGAGAACAAGACACTAGTTGACCAAGTTAAAGCTCATGCAAAAACTATAACCGATGCAGCTAAAGAAATTAGTGGGTTAGGCTCTTGGCAAAATCGGTAAGCCCTCCACCAGCTGCGTAACAGTCTATAACTGAAGCTGCAAGGGCGGGGAGTATTGTTATGGAGGCGCAAGTCACGGCGGCTTTAATACTTGGTTTTTTGTGTCTACAGTAAGCCACCATAGTAGCGGCTGCAAAAGGAAATGCTATATAATTGTCGCTTATAGATATAGAAAAGCCAGGGACAGTAAGGGGGAAGAATGCTAAAATGACGGTTGAAATAATTGGAGAAAGAATAGCAGCAACCAAATAATCATCTTTTATATTTTTCTCTGGCAATATTGTAATAGCTGCAAACGCCATGCTGTAAGCCCCGGTAGCGCACCTCAACCCAAAAGCCAGTTTTTGCAGATCCATAATTCCAACTTTCGTTCATATTTTTGTTACATTATAAAGAAAAAAGCGAAGTAAGTCAACTGCTTTAGGGTTTTTGATATAAAAAGCATTTATGTAAATTTTTAGGCCCAGCTCAATTTATTGCGAAGCAAATACCTAGCCATCACTTTATCCCCTTCAATTGCATACTTTAACGCAGCTAGCTCGTGGAATTTATGCTCTGGGCGCATTAGTGTGAACAGTTCTACTTCCAAATGTTTTCCATAAGCCACCGGTGCATTTGTTTCAAGATCAAATAAATGAGCTTCTAACATTGGAGTTTTGCGCTCATCCATTTGCACGCCTCTGCACCAGCCAATATTGGCCAACCCCCAGTTTTCTGCAACCTTCACCAAATAAACTCCAAATAGCGGCATAGTAATATTTTCTGGAAAATCTATGTTAGCTGTTGGGGTGCCGAGCACAGAACCTGCAACTTGCCTCCCTTTTATTATGGGGCCTGCAATTTTATAAGGCTCGCCAAGCAATTTTGCAGCAAGCAGAGTTCTACCAGCGGCTATCAATTCTTTTATATAGCTTGAAGATACGTCGTAGTGTGAGTGCTTTATGTGATTCACTTGAGTAAATGAAAAGCCTAATAAACTCGCCATCTTAGCAAGATGGTTCACATCTCCAATACCTTTTGCACCAAATCTAAAGTTATAACCGGTAATGATATGCTTTGCCTTTAAGGAATCTTGCAGCACGATTTGCATAAACTCTGATGCGGTTAGGGAAGAAAACTCTGCAGTAAATTTTACAACAACAACAAAATCTAAGCCAAGGGCAATAAGCTTTTTAGTTCTTTCTTCCAAGGGCATTAGCATAGTGTGCGCTGAATTTTTTCCAAGCATGATATTTGGGTGTGGATCAAAGGTGAGGACCCCGGCCTTGCAGCCCTTCTCCTTAGCTATGCCTAAAGTAGTTTTGATGATTTCTTGATGTCCAACATGCACGCCATCAAAATTGCCAATGGCAATTGCAGCACCTAAGAATTCCTTCGGGAGGTTTTCATAACCAAATATTATCATCTAGAACTCCCCCCTCCTTACTCGAATAATGAGAGTGGGTAATATAACGGAAAACACATAAATAGCGTTATCCATGAAGTAGTCTGGTGACTGTGGATAGCTTGTCATCCCGCACTTGATGCGGGATCTTAGATTCCTGCCTGCGCAGGAATGACTAAGGAGCTGGAGCATCACGTCGCTGATATGCTCCTCTGAGTTAGGAAAAATAGTTATTTTCATTGCATCTCAACTCGTTGATTAATTTTTCTCTATCCATCATCTAGAACCTCCCCTCCTTGGGTCCAAAGCGTCTCTTAAACCTTCGCCAATAAAAATCATTAGCACCATAACGCCGGTAAGGGTAATGAAAACTGAGCTAATTATCCAGTGGGCATGTAAATTATTTTTTGCTTGGGACAGCATCTCACCCAAAGATGGGTCTCCAGGAGGTAATCCTAGTCCCAAAAAGTCTAGAGCGGTTAATGATGTTATACCCGCATTAATTAAGAAAGGGAAGTAAGTGATGCTGGCAACCAGTGCATTAGGCATAATGTGCCTAAACACGATTCTGCTATGCGAGATACCTAGGGCTTGCGCTGCCATAACATATTCCATATTTCTAGCCTTTAAGAACTCCGCCCTTACAACCCCCACCAAATTCAACCAGGAAAAAAGTAACATTATAAATAAAAGCCACATAAAGCTAGGCGCAATTAAGCTTGAAAGAATTATAAGGATATATAATGTTGGCAGCGATGACCAAACCTCTGAAAACCTTTGCATAACAATATCTGTTTTTCCGCCTATATACCCTTGGCAGGCGCCATAAATAAGGCCAATTGCTGTGCTTAATACAGCGAGTGTTAAGGCGAAAGTTATTGAAATTCTTACGCCATAAATAAGCCGAGCTAAAATGTCTCGTCCATGGTCATCCGTGCCTAGTAAATTATCCATGTTAGGCGCCGATGGGGCAGGCGATGGCAAATTATCCATAATAGTTTTATAATGATATGGGATAATAGGCATAATCGCAAAACCATTTGCTGCTACCAATTCTTTTACATAGACATCATTAAAATTGGCTGAATTCAAATAATCTCCACCTAAATCTATTTCTCTAATATCATTAAAAACCGGGAATAGCAGTTCACCTTTATAGTAAAGTAACAGAGGTTTATCGTTACTAATTAGCTCAGCAAATTGCGATATAAAGAAAATCATCGCAAATATACATAGAGAAATATATGCTCTGCGATTACTTTTAAAGCGCATAAAAGCGGATTTGAAGTCAAAGAAGCCGTTGATTCTGCTGGAAATAATTGCCATGTATTCTATTTATAAAAACATACCTATTGAATTAATAACTATTTGTTTTAAAATCTCAATCCTAAATAACGAATAAGGATCATATAGGTGTGGATTATTAAATACTGTATGTTGTTGATAATTAATCTATACCAAAAGCTGGTGTCCCCTTTTTTAGGGCGCCAATGTAGATTCTACCCAACTTGCTCTAATTACGCAAAGGAAGCTATAATTAAGCGCGGAGTAATTGTGGGCGCTGCAATTACGGTATGGAGAATTTTAAGATGCAATCCATTTTGCCAAGGCGGGTATGACCCCGTAATGAATAAAAACAAATAGAAAAAGGATTTTATGATCGATCGCATGTCGCAAAACACAAGGCTAATTATCGCAAGTATACTTGCTGCAATTGTAATATTTGCCTGGCAGACATTTTATGTAGACCCTATGCTTGAGGCCGCTAGACAAGAGCAGCGTGAAATTGAAGCAAGCATTAAAAAAGCCGCACCTATTAGCGCTAGCTTGAAGGAGGCCGAGATATTTGATCGCGAGGCCTTAATTGCAGACACCGAAAATGCCAGGGTAAAATTCAACAATGGGCATATCAAGGGGAGTATAAATTTAATTGGTGCGCGGTTGGATGACCTAACACTTAGTAAATACCGAGTTACTTCAGACTATGATAGCAAGAATGTGGTTCTTCTTTCCCCAGCTAAGGCTGGTGAGGCTTACTTTGCCGAATTTGGTTGGCTTTCTAGAAGCGATGAGGCGATAAATATGCCAAACCATAAAACCAAATGGCACGCAAATAAAAAAGAGTTTAAAGCTGGTGAAAGCTTAATTTTAAGTCATGTTAATTCTCAAGGCATAGAGTTCATTATTGAGATTTTGATGGATGAGGATTACCTATTTACCTTCAAACAAAAGGTTATAAATCGCTCTTCTAATGCGATTCACTTAGCAAACTATGGCTTGATTAACCGTGCAACTATAGGCTCTGCAGAAGATAACATGATAATTCACGAAGGTGGTATAGGCGTGTTTGATGGCAAACTAAAAGAGGTTTCATATTCCGATATCAATTCATCCACTAAGCTAGACTATAACCAATTTAGCTGGATTGGTTTTTCTGATAAATACTGGTTAACTTCAATAATTCCCACTAAAAATATAGGGTTGGTTTCCAGGTTAAGCTCTTCTCATAAAGATCAAATTCAGCGCTTTCAAGCGAGTTTTAATAATGAATCGGTTTTCCAAATTGACCCAGGGCAAAAAATGGAATGGCCCGACATGTTGTTGTTTGCTGGGGCTAAAGAGCTTGATCTTTTAGACAAATATGAAGCAAAATACAATATACCTTTGTTTGACCGTGCTGTAGATTTTGGCATTTTATATTTTGTTACTAAGCCAATATTTGAATTGCTGCATTATTTTTACCATTTAGTTGGAAACTTCGGCGTTGCTATTCTTATCCTCACCGTAGTAATCAAGCTACTCTTATTCCCGCTTGCGCATAAAGGCTTTAAGGGTATGAATAAGCTAAAAGAGTTGCAGCCTAAAATGGCTATCCTAAAAGAGAAATATGGGAATGATGCAACCGCATTTCAAAGAGCTTTGCTTGATATGTACAAAAAAGAAAAAGTGAACCCTATGGGCGGTTGCTTGCCTATACTGTTGCAGATCCCTATTTTCTTTGCTTTATACAAGGTGTTATATGTAACCATCGAAATGCGGCAAGCACCATTCTTTGGATGGATAAAAGATCTTTCTGTACCAGATCCTTATACAATAACTAACCTGTTTGGGCTTATTCCATGGGATCCCCCGAGCTTTTTGATGATAGGTGTGTTCCCAATTTTAATGGCGCTTACCATGTTTTTCCAGCAAAGGTTGAATCCTGAGCCCTCCGACCCAGTGCAAGCACAGGTAATGAGATTGTTGCCAATAGTGTTTTTGTTCATGTTCGCTTCTTTCCCTTCTGGATTGGTTATATATTGGACCTGGAGCAACGTGCTTTCGATTCTGCAACAAGTGTTTATAAAAAGGTTAGAGAGGAAGTGATCGTCTGGTATAATATAGCTAAACCCTTATAAAATGGATGCGCTAGTGCTGCGCCTTTTCAATAAATTTTCACCTATTTTGCCTTTGAAATATATCTATATTCCATGCGTAAAATAGGCAAAAATTTATGAGAAAATTCTTGATTTTCGTACCCATTTTATAAGGGTTTAGCTATAGGTTGTTATTTGTGTTGATAATGCACAGTGACATGGAGCTTGCTAAAGAGGGTGGGATTGAGATATAATGATGAGTAATTAAAATAAGGATGCTGCGATGATCTCTAAGTTTTTGGATCCAAAAAATGATTTTGCGTTTAAGAAGATCTTTGGAACCGAAAAGAACAAAGATATATTGATACATTTCTTAAATGATATGGTGCCTTTCAAACAAGGTGGGCCTATACAGGATGTCACTTTTCTGAAGACGATACAGGACCCAGAAACGGCAGCTCAGAAAACCAGCATCGTGGATATATTATGTAAAGATGAAAAGGGGAATCAATACATAGTAGAGATGCAAGTAGCAAAAGAAAAAGGCTTTGAAAAAAGAGCGCAGTACTATGCCTCAAAGGCGTATATCTCACAAGCATATGAAGGT
>JAJTHY010000104.1 GCA_021298045.1 Candidatus Jidaibacter sp. | reverse complement strand
GAAAGCTTGATGAGAAAAATATTTTTGAAAGAATTATTTCCGCGATAAATGGTAACGGCAAAGTTTATTCCCAAGGCATAGCCTATGTTGGTGCTTTTATTGGGGCTGATGGTACGCCTTTAATCGATTATGTGAAAACTCTAGATGAATCAAAAATCAATTTTTGTGGCTCTATAACCCAAGAGCAATTAGAAGCTGCTGACTTTCCTTATGAGTCGGAGGCTGTAGCTAAAATTAATATCCTAGAATATTTAATAGGTTACTATGGCAGCGAAAAAAATCGTCAAAGATTCAATCATAATGAAGTTACAGAAATAGTTTCAACACTTATAAAAAAGGGAGCGAGTTTTGACATAGAAACTTATGAAAAAGCAAAGTCTTTACACATCAATTTAGTTGAGATTTTTCTTGGGGATCTACAAGCCTTATCGGTAAAAGACATTATCTCTGCAAAAAAAGACACTGTTGAATCAAGAACATTTGAAGCAATAATTTTTAACGCATATTTAACTAAACCGATAGAAGATATTTTCCCTGCAGCATTAACTAGTATAAATCAGGCTCCATATAAAAATCTTTTTATAAAAGCATTGAGTGAGAGGGCTAACTGGACAAACGCTTCTTTAGCAAAGGAAGAAGAAAAGGAAACGGCGATGTCTTCAGACTTAACCGTATCACGTCTTCCTAGCGCAATATTGAAAGATGCTGAAGTCTCTAAAGAGATAAAAAAGCTTGAAGGTGAATTGGAGTTGTTGGTTAGTGCATTAGATGCTGCTTATATTAATGTTAAATTTGATGAACTATTAAAGGCAGATCATGAGTTGTTTATGCTTTTATCAAAACGAGAAGAGCTAGAAGCGGAAATAGTAAAAATTAATGAGATGATAGTAGAAAATAGCAAATCATTAAATAGTAGCAAAGCCATTAGTAAAGCAAATAGAGAGAATTTAGAAAAGCAGAAAGAAGAATTTAAGGCAAAATGGGATGGGCGAGCAGAGTTATCGACTCAGGAGTTTATAACTCAGAAGGCCGAAGCAGAGACTATCAAAAGAAATCAGGAGAGTTATAATCACTCTTTAACAACCATAGAGTCTATACAGAGAACTTTATCGACTTCAAAAGAAGCCTTAGAGCAGCAAAAAGAAGCATTAGATAAGCTGAATGAAAAAATAGCAGGAACCGATAAAGAAGCGAAAGAGATAGCAAATCAATATAATCAACTTGTTGCGGCTAGAGAGAAAAAAAGGAATTACAAACCTCAAGAATACAAAGTGGATGGGATGAAGATTTCTGATTTTGGAGAAGTAGAGCAATTCCATGGCTTTTTGAATGGCAAGCTTGTCAGTATACAACAAAAAGGAGTATTGCTCACTAAATGCCTTGAAGGGCAGCGCTTTGAACACATATACCCGTTGCTAAGTTGCGGTATAATTTTAGACACAAGCAAGCAAGGTGTAAAACAGGAAGATTTGCTTACCTTATGTGCAAAACAATTTACTTCTAGCTCTTCGCCAACTGCCATTTTGCTTATGGCCCATATGAGTGAAGATTTTATGAATTCCATTAAAACCGATAGTGGTCTCGCTAGTAATAATCATTTTAAATACTTTAATCAAAATGTTGCTTTTAAATACTTGCGTGATGAGAATGCAGAAGAAGCTGCAAAGGGTAAGTGATTTTTTGGTTGATTAATACGCGCATTAGATGCTTAATAGTGATTGGAAGTTTGTTAGGCTCGTGTATACTCCGTTAATTTGAAAAATTGGAGCGTTGTAGCTAATTTCTCCGCGTTCGTATCTATTAGTATAGGCTTACGGTGCTTGAAATTGCTGCTCCTCCCACTTTTCCAAATTTCCTGTCGTCTATACCCTTTGCCAACTCTTAATTTACGAGAATGTATATTATGAAAAAAAATCACTCTTTAGGTTTATTATCCTCTTGTGCAATAATGGTATTGTTGTCTGGCTGCGGTGTTTCCATGAAGCCAGACCATCCACAGGTATTCGATGATTTTAAAAAGCGCCGTGCACCAAAAGAGAATATCTTGCTTGAAAGTGGGGAGTGGGCCAACCGCCCTCCTGAGCGCACGTCTAGGTTTACACCTTATACTGGGCCAGTAAATTCTAGTGTGAGCAACGAGCCAGACGCTAAAGAATCTACGGCAGATGAGGTTAAAAACCAAGTCCAATCCATTGAGCAGTCCCTTCCGGCTGCAACTACAGCTCCCAAAAAAGATAACTCTTCAGAGCAGCAGCGCAGCTTTTGGGAGAGATTGAAAGAGAAATTTAGCGATTCTGGGGTGCAAGATCGCAAACTTATAGCGGAAAATAAAACTGCAGAAGCTCCTGTTTTTTTAGCGCAAGGTAGCGTGGACGGATATTCTTATTATGATATGGCTAATGAAATAGAGCAGGAAGCCTATTACCCTAAAACTTTTGCTTCCTCTGCTCCGTTAGTTGATGTTCCAGAGCCTGAATCCTATGAAGCTTTAAGAGTCGAGGGTGAGGAAATAAAGAGCACTAAACTAAAGGATATTCCAGCGAAGCCACAAGTGAAGCAGCCTTTACAAAAGGTTAATCATAATGTAGCTGCTGAGCCTAAGATCTCTAAGCCCGAGCAACCGCAGGCAGAATACGAAGTAGAGGCTCCTTCTGAACCGAGAGTTGATCTCGAATCCGAAATATCAGATTCAGATATTAAAGATAAAAAAGCGGAGATAGTTTACACAAATGGCAGGCAAGTACTTACTGGTTCTCTTGGGGCAATTAAATCCAAAAACTAATACCAAATATTTTTATAAAATTGTTGTTGCCACTTTAGGCGTTTAGCGCGATAGTTGGCAAAAATTTTATAAAGGCTTTTATGAAAGATACGCTCCACTTAAACTCATCAATTGAAACAATAAAAAGAATTGTAGATTTGCTTAAGAAAGATGAAGATATTCAAGAGCGCTGCGAAACTCTAAAATCTATGTTGAATAGCATAGATCCTGAAATGCGCCCTATAGTAAGAGATCCAGCTGAAGGTTGTATAGTTAACTTAGCAGGGTTACTTGCATACATCCATCCATTTAAGCAAGGATTCTTGAAGTGCATTATAGAGAATTGTCCGTATACAGTATTCCATAATTATAAAGAGCAGATGTCGAGTGGCAATATCTTCCACGAAAGTGGCAGAACTTTTTCATCCTTACCTCAGTTGTTGTTGCCACTAAGGATAGCTATCAGTAAAAGGAATCTAGAGATGACAAATACCATTCTTTCCAGCTCTGTAATGAAAACCGATAAATATTTACCGCTTGTTAATAGGACTGTATTCTTAATTGATAATATTTGTTATGGCATAGCCCTTTACCATCCAATGGATGGTATTATAGAAGATAAAATTCTAGCCCGTATGCAGAAAACGATTTATAAATTTGTTCAGGAATCAGGAAGAATAGGGGACTCCACTACCATTGATAAATTAAAAAACCAAATAATCCCTTATTTTGAAGGCATAATTCAAACGCGAGTGTGTGCAGAGCAAAAAAACATTGACCGAAAAGTAATCGTTTTTTTACAAGGTTTGGAATTTGCTTTTGTGGAAGGTAAGGCTGAAGCGGAAGGGCGCGGGGTTTAATACCAAGTCCCAAAATCTGCTCATTACTGCCCCAATGTATTTTGGGACTTGGTATAAATTCCCTTCGTACTATTAAACCTGGCCTCTATATAGCCACAAAGGATCTTTTTAAAATCCTCTGCTATAGTTTCTCCGCGTAAGGTATGTGCTTTTTCTCCATCTATAAATACAGGAGCTACGGGGGATTCCCCACTACCAGGCAGGCTTATCCCTATGTCTGAGTGTTTGCTTTCTCCTGGGCCATTAACTATGCAGCCCATTACTGCTATATTTAGTTTTTCTACCCCTGGATAGCGCAACTTCCACTCTGGCATCTGTTCGCGTATAAAGCTTTGGATGCTCTCTGCGAGTTCCCTAAAAAAGCTGCTTGTAGTTCTGCCGCAACCAGGGCATGACGATACTAGTGGAATAAAGGAGCGGATGTTGTTGGTTTGAAGGATTTCCTGCGCAACTATTACCTCTTTCTCTCTTGAAGCGCCTGGTTCTGGGGTTAGGGAAACTCTTATTGTGTCCCCAATGCCCTCCTGCAATAAAATAGAAAGCGCAGCACTTGAAGCGACAATTCCTTTGCTGCCCATCCCAGCTTCGGTTAACCCTAAGTGTAATGGATAATCACATCTTCCGGAGAGTTCGCGGTATACTGCTACCAAGTCCTGCACCCTACTTACCTTGCACGAAATGCAAATTTTATTCGGGCTCAAGCCATATTCAACTGCTTTTTCTGCGCTACTGATTGCAGAAATTATTAATACTTCTCTAAGTATTTCGTCGGCATCTTTTGGATTTGTAGACTTGGAATTTTCATCCATCATCTTTGTTGAAAGAGATTGGTCAATACTGCCCCAGTTCACCCCTATTCTCACGGGTTTATCATACTGAATTGCCTTTTCTATAATCATTCTAAATTGAGGGTCGTGCTTCTCTCCAAAGCCAACATTGCCTGGATTGATTCGGTATTTGTCTAGCGCGCGAGCACAATCTGGATATTTTTCAAGCAAAGTGTGGCCATTATAGTGAAAGTCTCCAACTATTGGGAGGTCGCCAAAGCCTTGATCTTCAAGTATTCGCTTGATCTCAGGAACTGCAGCAGCTGAAGCTTCATTGTTAACGGTGATGCGCACAATCTCGGAGCCAGCTCGCGCCAAGGCAATAATTTGATCTACTGTCTTTTGCACATTGGCTGTATCGGTATCTGTCATAGATTGAACTCTAACTGGTGCGCCCCCGCCAACTGTGACTTTACCAACAATCATTTGTCTGGTGATTTTTCTATCAATTTTTGGTATAGCTACCATATATCTTTCTTTTAATTAATATTTACGAATTGTATGACATCATAGTATATGCAGCAAGTTATTTTTCGGAAGCGACATAAGAAATCATTTTCTTGAATAATAAGTGATTTTATATTATAGTGTGCAAAAAATTTTGGAAAAATATGTTTGAAGTAATCGAAAAGCTTAATTTCCAATCCCGTGAAATGGAGGTCTTTGAGGACGTAGTCATAGAATACATAGAATCAGATCATATTTCTAGCGTGCTAGAATGTCTATTATCTCTTGCGGATGAAGAAAAAATCTCTGGATACAAAATTCCATTAGATAATAGTATAGTAATTGTTAATTTAGCTGGGCTGGCTTTGTTTTTAGGTAAAGAGGGGTTTGCAACATGTATTTTACAGTGTAGGCCAAAATTGCTTTTTCAAACGTCTTGCTTGCAGGGAGGGCGCTTTTACTCTGTACTAGATATTGCAGTAAATAAAATGCAAAAGAACTTTATAACCAAAATTTTATATAGTTCAGAATTTTCAGGTGCAAAAGTATTGTGCGATATCGAATTTGCCTATGTTATGAGAGCCTACGAACAAGCCGCCCTTTTGTATTTTAATACTTGTGTTCTTACAGATGTGCAAAAAGATATAATTGCTTTATTTATGCAAAAATCCCAAGAGCTTCTGCGTGAAGGGGCTCAAAATGGAAATAATCGAATGCTTCAAATTATTGGAGACGCTCGTTGTACGATGTCTTCATATGCACAAGGTGAGGGGTACCCTGTGACCCTATTAAATTTTATTTCTGGTTTAAATGAATTAGAAGACCGGTTTAGAGAAAATTATAAAGCATCAACATCTTCATGGGTTGATTTAGAGTTAGTGGGGGCTGGCGCAATGATTGTTGGTGGGCTGTTAGTTTTTGGTGCGTTGTTATCTGGAGACAGGAACCATTTTGATAGATAGATAAATAATAATATTTAGCATAACGCTTTAAAAAACAATTGCAAAATTCAAATTTTAGTATTTCATAAAAGTGCGCCGCTGGGCGTTATTCAATATTATTATGAGAAAAATCTGATGTATAAAAAATATTTTATAGCGGGGATAATGGCTTGTTTTGCCAGTTCTGCAATCGCTAATACAAAAGCTCCTACTGTAACTTTGGGTGGTAGCCTATGGACTGAATATACCCACTTGTCTCAAAAAGAAGCGTTTAAACTTGATTCTAGTGGGCGCAAGCTAAGCCAAGGTGGTATAGTGAATGATACTAAGCTGAATATTGCCGTTAATGGCGCAGCTCATGGCTTAAAGTATGGTGGGTTAATAGTTTTGAATACTGATACTTCAATTAGCAGGAAATACCAAAATTCTGTAGGAAACCAAACAATGGTTTTTGTTGAAAATCATCTTGGTAGGTTAGAGGCTGGCGATTATCTGGGCGTTGCTACTACCATGATTAAAGACGGGGTGAAAATTGGCGCAGGTACAGGCGGCACAGCACCATGGAGCCATTGGGTAGACGCATTTAATAGAAATGTTGGTATTGGAACTTATTTCGTTTCGTCTGGTGTCGTAACTGATGTCGATGGTTCTTATAGCTTGTATACCACTAAAGTAACGTATTACACTCCTAAAATTGGTAATGCACACAATAACATACAAGCTGGTATATCATATATCCCTGATTCTGACCAACATGGTACGATTTCTCAGCTCAAAGGCATATCTAAAAACTATTCTTCAAACAACTATTACGGAGTTGCCCCTGCAGGACAAGTGTTTGGCTACAAAAATGCTTTCCAAGGCGGGTTAGCATATAATGGCAAATCAGGTGATGTTACTTTTGGCTTAGGTTTAGCGGGTGAGATAGGTGATGCCAAAAAACTTTTCAATGTTACTAGCGCGTCAGAAACCGTTAATAGACATAAGGCTAGGGCTTATGAATTTAGTGGGAATATTTCTTACAAAGGCGTTACTTTAGCTTCTTCATTTGGTAGTTGGGGTAAATCTGGTATGTACAAAAACATAGTATCAGCAGCTGGTGTGACAACACCTATCGCCAACGCAAAATCTGGAAGTTATTGGACAGCTGGAGCAAGGTATGATTACAATGCTTTAGGCGCCAGTGTCGGGTACATAGCGGGTAAAAATGGTGGATTCACAGGTTCTGCTACCGCTTTTCCTACAATAGCCTCTCCAGAATATAGTGCTACCAGAGCTGTATCTAAAGTACTTGCTTTTAGCATGGATTACAAGCTAGCTCCGGGTTTTATGCCGTATGCGGAAGTTGTCTTAGCAGACCTTCATGATAAATCTCAGGGTAGCGCAGCTACGGCGCGCAATAAAGGTTCTGTATTCTTAGCGGGAACAGCGCTTCAGTTTTAATGTGCAAAATATAGCTAATCCCTTATAAAATGGGTACGAAAATCAAGAATTTTCTCATAAATTTTTGCCTATTTTACGCATGGAATATAGATATATTTCAAAGGCAAAATAGGTGAAAATTTATTGAAAAGGCGCAGCATTAGCGTAT
>JAJTHY010000123.1 GCA_021298045.1 Candidatus Jidaibacter sp. | reverse complement strand
TTTGTCCTCATATAAGTTTAAGTTATTTATAGCAGGTTTCTCTCAAACAATCAGCTCAAACTGGCTATACTTAATCTGCCTATTCGCTGATTGTTCGAAACCTGCTTTTCTTCAACTTACACACTTATCTTGACACTCCCAGGCAAAGCTTTCGAAGACGTTTGCTTAAAGGCTGGTTTAAGTCCAGAAAAGGTTCGCAATTATGCTATTGATATATTTCTCAAAGATAACGTAACAAAACGTATTTTGGAGCTATTATTAAAAATAGAAAAACATTCCGAATCGCAGGCTCCAGAACCACTAAAGATTATCATTAGCAGCAGGCACACCATACTTCCTTGATGCTTTTGTATAACTATCAACATCTTTAATCCTTCTGCTAGTTGCCTCAAGCTCAGTGGATAAGAACTCTTTTAGTTCTTTTACTTTATCTAGCATGTCAGCAAAATGCGGCTCTACGATGGCAAACGATGGTTTTGACAAAGCAGATATTTGCGAGCATATTTCCGTAACAGCTAAGTCTAGATTGCTAAGATCATTTATTATACCTTTATCCATGTCGGTTAAAAAAGCGCGAATAGTTATATTAACCTCACCAATGTTGCGCTTGATGCAAGATATATTTTTCTGAGTCATGGTCTATAATAGTTAAAGCGTTTGCCAATCTTTATACCTTGCAGCAATCATAATTTGTATGCAATCGGAAATTTATTTTGATTTAAAAAATGTTATAGAATTTTTTTATTGGCTGTTTTATAAAATAAAACATATGCAATTTTCTATAAAAATCACAATGATAAACTGCCGTTTAGAAAAATTTATAGATTTAGTTTTTAATGGAGAATTAGTTGAAGATGGACATGTAAGGATTAGAGGATTAGAAAACACATCTGAGCATATAACCCATCTGGTAAATACACTCTCAAGCAATCTGATACCCAACGGATTGCACATTGAGCTAAGCACTCGTAGTAGCTCAAGTTCAGCTTTTATAAAAGCAATTGTTGAATTAATGAAACGTGAAGATTTCACTTATGAAAAATTTTCCTATAGTGTCGAAATTCAAGACGTCCCCACTGAATTATTAACCTCTTATTTCGAGCTTGGTGAAAAATTTTGGGGCTCTGAAAGCTTTATATCAGTATTGGGATCAGGTAATAAAGTGATTGATAAAATCGCACCAATTATACCAATTTTACCATATTACAAGCAAAGCTTTTGTTTTGATTTAGAGGATATGGATATTGATAACAAAGGGGCGCAAAAATTCGACAAGATCCTCGCTAACTATCCAGTTGGCATGAATATTAATTTAAAAAGCAATCAAATTGAAGATTTTGGCTTCACTTCGATAATTAACTCCTTGAGAGGCAAAACAAATGGAATAACCATTAACTTAGAAAACAATAAGATATCTGATATTGGATTTATGTATTTGGCTAATGCAATATGTAATTATAATTTACCTCAGAGTTGCAGCATTAGTCTAAAAGAGAATCCACTATCAATAGATGGAATATCTTATTTTATCGACAAAATTAATTCCTCAAGCAATGCAATTGATTTTAATGTACATTTAGCGGACGTCAATAAATGCAAACTTTCGCTAATTATTAATAGTTCTTTGAAAAAGCATAGTGATAGAGCGATTATGTATTTAGGTATTAGTTTGCTGCAGACTGACTCCCCTTTTTGCTCACTTCCGGATGAATTGAAATATGTAATTTTTAACTCAGTTATGCCATTGAATATGGTTAGCGAGGGATACTTAAAATCAAGGACGCAGTATCTTGGCAAAGAGGTTGTTGCTAAATCTAAGTTTTTTGATTTCTTGACAATTGCTTTAAACAAAGATTGCCAATATAAATAATACTAAACATAATATTATTAACTTTTACTATCAAATTTGTGCAGCTCTTCTTCAATAGCTTTTAGCGGCTTATCAATTTCCAGATCCGCTTTACCAGTCTCCCATTCAATTGACACGCTCCTGTTTTCTTCTTCGTGCTCTATTATCTCAATATTTAACTTGGCGGCTGTGGATTTAAAAGCATCTATTAACGATGCCTTAACAGACTCGCTCATGTCCTTGGGAATTTTGATGTTGAGAGATGATGAGCTTTTAACCTTTTTGATAATCTCATTAATATGCGATATCATATTATCTGCTATAGTTTTGCCAAATATAGGATTATTAAATATCTTATCGCTTAAGTTTTTTACGAATAACAAAACATTTTTCGAGAACTCTGTAAAGTGAACCTGCTGCTGCCTTTCAATGTCGGCAAGCAACGTTTTTATTTCTGTAAGAGTATTTTGGGTTAGGGTATTTTGTTCCAACATTAATTTTTCTACTTCCAGCTTGGCCAACTCCACTTCTAATTTACGAGCCTCATCTTCTCCAAAATTAACTACTTTTTCTACTCCCGCATTAATTTTGGTTACATGCTTTGCATTATCTTGCTCATTAGCTTTTACAATATTTTCAATCGGCTGAATAACCGAATCATTATTGTTCACAAGATTGTTTAACTCTTTTAAATTCAGCTTTGTTATATTCATAAGGTGCCATTAGTAAATTAATTGATCTGAATCGTTGCCATCTGATAACTTTATTTCGCCCCTGCCTATTAAATCTCTTGCAATCGTAATGAGCGCACCTTGAGCTTCGTATACATCTTTTAATCGCACAGGGCCCAATCCCTCTATTTCTTCCTGAAGAATTTTCACAGCTCGCTGCGACATATTGTCCATGAATTTCTTGCGCAAGTCTTCAGAAGCACCTTTCATCGCAATAGGTAGCTTAGCTTTATCAACAACTTTTAATATCTGTTGTATGCCTGAATTATCAATTCTAGCGATATCATTGAAAGTAAACATGAGTTTTTTAATTTTATCTGCAGATTCAGCACTGTGCTCCTCAAGTAGAGTCATATATTTAGTTTCAGTGATGCGGTCGAAGTTGTTAAAAATCTCAGCCATGATTTGGTTGAAATCGTTCTTCTGAATTTTAGTAACGCCAGAGATAAATTCATGCCTTAAGGTTTTTTCAACTTTATCTAGCACCTCCTTTTTGACAGGATCCATAGCTAAAATTCTTTTGATAACTTCAAATGCAAACTCTGGAGATAATATTTTTAAAACGTTAGCCGCTTGTTGTGACGGTATCTTACTAAGTATCAAGGCAGCGGTTTGTGGATATTCGTTTTTTATGTAATTTGCTAATACTTCTTCACTTACATTACTTAACTTATCCCAAATATTTTTACCGGATGGGCCTCTAATATCTTCCAATATACTATTTACCTTATCATCGCTGAGAATTTTGCGGAGCAAACGTTCTGTGTTCTGTATATTCCCTATAAAGGAAATGGACTGTTTAATTTCTCCATTAAATTCTGCGACCACTTTTTCAATATTTTCTGGACTTACATGACCCATGGAGGACATGGCGAGTGAAATTTCTTTAATCTCGTCATCTTCCATGAGCGAGAAAATTTTTGCTGCCATTTCTTGGTTTAACGCGATTAGCAGTATCGCCGCCTTTTGAATCCCATTTAGTTCTTCACTCATTTTCGCATATACAAATAATTAAGAAAAATCTTAACAAACTTTTCTTCCTTTTAAAACCATATAGTTAATTTTTTATGTTGCTGCGCAACAAGTTCAATTATAGGATGAATGATAGTAAAATTCTCAAAAAGCTAATGAGTATACGGGTAAAAATTAGCGGAATAACTACACTAGAGGCTTTGAATGCCTGCATTAAGCACGGGGTAAGTTATTTAGGAGTTGTGTTTTATGATAACTCTCCCAGGAACATGTCGTTTAATCATGCTTATGAATTTGCGCAAATAATTCCGCCAAATATCAAAAAAGTTGCTGTAGTGGTGAAACCTGATAAAAACCTTATTAAGGAAATACAACATTCTTTTAACCCAGATTATTATCAATTAGATGATAATGAGCCATTTGAACAAGCGGAGTATCTAAGCTCCAAGCATAATTTAAAATTAATCAAAACCGTATATGTTGGAAGCTCATTGGATAACAACCTATTGCAGAGTTTCGAGCCATATGTCGAGGGGTTTTTATTTGAAGCTCAAGCGAACAACTCATTTTACATCCAGCAGCCGGAAAATACTTTTGATTGGGGTTTAGTGAGAAATGCATCTACCCAAAAATTTAAGATCTTATCTGGTGGAATAAATAAATTTAATGTGTGCGATGCCGTTAGAGAATCAGGCGTTAATATTATTAACGCCTCTTCCACTTTAGAAGGCTCCCCGGGCATCAAGGATGTTGAAGTTTTGGAAGATTTTTTACGTCTAACCAAAATTGAGTTTAGTAATTAACCTTCATATAAATTTATGTTGCATTTAAACTCAATTATATGATTTAATTATAATTATTATTACTAACCTCAGTATTCCGAGGAGATCATGGCAAGAACTGGGCGAAGCTTGAAAAAGATTCTGGATAAATTTCAACAAGGCATGAACTTTAATCAATTCCAACACCTATGCGATAAATTTGAAAGAACCGGAAAACACCTAAAAAATAATGATGTTCTTTGGAAAGAAGTAAATCCACCTCAGAAAGTGTTAGTAGGTTTGGCCACAGATGCAACTAATCTAGCAAGCGCTGCTATTACACTTAACCCTCAAGGTATAGCGGAGGCATCTATCGATGCAGTTGGGGATATTTTAGATGTAGGTAAATGGGTTGTTAGTGCTGGACATGCTGTTAAGGTAAAGTATAAAAAGCACAAGCAAAAACATAAGCACAACAAAGAAAAGGCTAAGAAGATTGAGAGCGAGGGATCTGGATCAGATGAGGACAGTCCACTCCATAAAGATGCCGAACTGCATCAAGATATTGATAATTTAGGTAGCTAACAAATGGATGAAAATAATTTAAATTTAGATCAAATCTATGAACTTTTTGAAATCACTGCAGGAAGGTATGGAGAAATAATCCTCCATGAAGATGATTTTGATCATCAAGATACTCTGTATTGCGATAGAGCTTTATAGCTGCCCAAAGTCAATATAAAAATCTCCTTATAATTATTAAATTAATATTGCAATGCATCACTTAATAATGAAATGATTGATGTTGTAAACCCAATAGGAGCAGAAAATGGCAGACAATAATTTGAATTTAGATCAAGTTACTAAGATTGTTGAAATAGGCAAAAGCCTAAGCACGGTGCTAGGTGTAGAAAAAGGCACCAAACCATCTGAGGTAATAAGCAATATAAAAAATGTAGCTAGCGATGCATCAAAAACCATCAATGAGATTAAGCAGGATATAGAGCATAAAGACTTAAATGGTATTCAAGAGCAACTTGATGCGTTGAACGCCAAGCTTGATAAAAGCAATATGAAGAGTGCAGATGTTAAAAGTGCAGCTAAGTCTGTTATAGAGATAGCTAGTGGAGTTACTAAGCTTGTTGCGGATGTTAGCACTGGCAACATTGATGGGGCTGTGAATGAAGTTTCCAATATAATAGAAGATGCCAAAGTCACAGTGTCTGCGTTAGAAGCTGCTGGGGCTAAATTTGCAGCATTCTATAAATCCGATATCAAACCGGTCTTAAAAGAAATAAAGCATGACCTGCTTGCTGCAAGAAAAGCGATTCATGAAAAGGTTGAACATGTTATCAATAAAGTTGAAGGCGCATTTGGAATTCATCACCATCATCACCATAAAGAAGCCGTGGACCCTGCGTTAGTAGCACCTCTGGCTGATGAAACAACTGGACATTAATAAACTTCTATGAACTTCTGATAAACGCCCTGCTGCTTATGAAGTGGTGGGGTTTTTTACGCTTATCTACAAAAATTAAACATCGATTTATTTAATAGATTGTGAGTCAGCTTTACCTTTGCTATATTCCGTGTGCCTGTAATTTATTAGTGTAACCTTTCATGCGCAAAAATTTGTTAAGACTCCTTCTACTTGTTATCTGTATTTATATCACGATAGCGGGATGGATATATTTTAACCAAAGATCTTTACTATATTTTCCTGACGCAGATGTAAAATCTCCAAGCGAATATGGATTGCTAAACGTGCAAGATCTAACCATAAAAAGCTTGGATGGTACAAACATTCAGTTATGGTATCAAGAGCCCAAGAAGGGCATGCCAGTTGTTTTATACTTACATGGTAATTCGTATAACTTAGGGCAAAGAGCTAATAGATTTCAGGAATTAACAGATATTGGGTATGGCATTGTTGCTCCATCCTACCATGGCTTTGGTAAGAGCGAAGGCAAGCCATCAAGAAAAGCTATTTTATCTGACGCGCGGGCTGCTGTGAGATTTTTGCAAGAAAATGGCTATGAGACTGAGAAAACTATAATCATAGGCGAATCTTTGGGTAGCGGAGTTGCGGTTGCTATGGCCAACGAGTTTCAGTTTGCAGGAGTCTTTTTGATAACGCCTTACACATCGCTTACCGATCGCGCACAGGAGATATATTGGTATCTGCCAGCTAAGTTTTTGGTTAAAGATAATTTTGTTTCTTCTGACAAAATAGATAAAATAAATGCACCTTTGTTGATTATTCATGGTACTAAAGATGACATGATACCCCACTCTCATTCAGAAACTCTCATAGACCTTGCCAATGAGCCAAAAAAACTTATTATTTATGAAGGAAAAGGTCATAGCAACTTTGATAATCGTGAGATATTCAAAGAGCTAACCAGATATTTCATAGATGATAAGGAAAGTGACTCCGAAAAACATTAATAACCCTGATATTTCTAAAGATGTTGCAATAATTGGAGCTGGCCCTTCAGGTTTGTTCGCGGTGTTTGAAGCAGGTATGTTGGGCATGAATTCTGTAGTTATCGATGCTTTACCGTATATTGGTGGTCAGTGCGCTGCTTTATACCCAGAGAAGCCTATTTACGACATCCCAGGATTACCAGAAGTTTCCGGATTAGACCTCATAAATCAACTAATGCGCCAAGCAGAGCCGTTTAAACCAGAGTTTGTATTAGGGTCTGGCGTTAAGGATATCTATAAGAAACCCGATGGAAGCTTTGTAATGCAAACTTCTTCAGGTTCCACTATTAATGCAAAAATTATTGTGATTGCAGCGGGTTGTGGGGAATTTGGCCCCAACAGGCCACCACTTGAGGGCATTGAAAAATTTGAAAATATTAGCATCTTTTACGCCGTTACTAATAAAGCACAATTTACGGCCGCTTCCATAGTGATTGCAGGCGGTGGGGACGCTGCTCTCGATTGGACGTTATCGCTTGCAACCATAGCCAAAAAAGTATATTTGGTGCACAGGCGAAACCATTTTAGGGGAATGGATGGCACAATTGAGAAAATCAAACCTTATCAAGAATCTGGTAAAGTAGAGTTGGTGACGCCATACCAATTGCATGCTTTAAAGGGAGAAGATGGGAAATTGAAATCTGTGGAAGTGATTGATCTAGATCACAACACCCGCTCCTTACCAGCAGAATATTTATTGCCATTTTTTGGTCTCAAAACCAATTTAGGCCCTATTAAAGATTGGGGATTAAACTTAAATGATGGCCACATATCAGTTGATAACAGCACCATGGAAACCAATATTACTGGCATTTTTGCAATTGGTGACATCGCCTCTTATGATGGTAAACTCAAATTGATTCTAACTGGCTTTGCTGAAGCTGCTCGCGCCATGCACAGTGCTTATAGCATAGTGTTTCCTAATAAGGCTTTGCATTTCCAGTACTCCACAACACAAGGGATCCCTAATGTTTAAATTTTTAAATGCTTTATTCATCCTACTTCAAGCAATAATTTATATAGCCTTTGCTTTTGAAGTAAGTGCATCTGAAAAAATAATAAAATCTCATGGATACGCTGCTTACTCAAATCTAAAATATCCAGCAAATTTTGCACACTTTGATTATGTGAACCCAAATGCCCCCAAAGGTGGGGAATTGAAAATGGCTCATGTTGGCACCTTTGATTCGGTAAATGCCAATATATTAAAAGGCACTAAAGCTCCAGGTCTAGATTATATATATGATGCTCTGATGGTTAATTCATTTGATGAGCTTAACTCATATTATGGCCTTGTTGCAGAAAGTATTGAATACCCAGAAAGCTTATCTTGGGTGATTTTTAACATGCGCAAAGAAGCAAAATGGCATGATGGCTCCCTTATGACCGCAGATGACCTAATTTTCAGCTTTAATACCTTAAAAGAAAAGGGGAATCCTAATTATAAAATTGTGCTAGCAGATATTACTAAAGTTGAGAAACTAGACGATTACAGGGTTAAATATACTTTTGCAAGTAGCCATGAACCTCTACTCATTTCCATAATTGGTGAGCTTCCTATTATTCAAAAGAAATTTTTTCAAGATAAAGCTTTTGATCAATTTGAAGAAGTGTACCCAACCAGTGGGCCATATAGAATAAAAAACTACAGCCATGGTAAATTTATAACATTTGAAAGAGTTAAGGATTACTGGGGCAAAGATTTACCAGTTTTCAAAGGCGTGTATAACTTTGATATAATTCATTATGATGTGTACCGAGAAAACACAATTGCAGTAGAAGCTCTTAAAGCTGGAGATTTTGACTTTAGAGAAGAAAATATTTCACAAGTCTGGGCCACTGCATATAGTGGTAAAGATTTTGATAATGGATCACTCATAAAAGAAGCTGTTCCTCATAAACTTCCCGCTAATTTGCAGGCCTTATTTTTAAATATGCGCAAAGATGCGTTAAAAGATATAGCTTTGCGCAAAGCTATTTTCTACGCATATGACTTTGATTGGATGAATAAAAATCTATTCTACAGTATCTACACTCGTACAAAAAGTTACTTTGATAATACTGTGTATGCAGCTTCTGGTTTGCCCCAGGGCGAAGAGCTGAAAGTGTTGAAGCGTTTTGAAAATGATTTGCCAAAAGAAGTATTTGAAAAAGAATTTATCACGCCAACAACAAACAGCAATATAATGAAAAACCGTGTTAACCTGAAGATTGCAAAACAAATATTGCTGGACGCTGGATATCAAATAGTGGGTGATAAAATGATCAGCCCCATTACCAAAAAGCCTGTGGAGTTGGAAATAATATACCACTTTCAAGGCTTTGAGCGCTTGCTTTTAGCACTAAAAGAAAATCTCGCAAAAATTGGTATAACTCTGAATTTGCGCCTAATAGATTACGCACAATACTTACTTAGAATGAACAGCTTTGACTATGACATTATAATTGCAGCATTCACCCCCACAACATTTCCAGGGCGCAACCAAATGCAAGTTTGGCACTCGAGTTCAGATGTAAAGGGTGGATATAATCTTAGTGGGGTCAGAAGCAGGGTTGTGGATGAATTACTAAACAACCTTGTAAACGCTAAGGATAAAGATTCAGTGATAACTTATTCCAGAGCCTTAGATAGAGTGCTGCTGTGGAATTATTATGCCGTACCGCAGATGCATTCTAAAAACTATCGAATAATTTATTGGAATAAATTCGGGATACCTGCTATAAGACCATCCTATGCTTTAGGTGTGGAGACATGGTGGACAAAGCAATAACGATTAATAACCTATCAATAAAACTGACAAATGCTAAAAAAGGCAAGTGCTTAGTAAAAAACTTGAGCCTTGAGATAGCTCGGGGCAAAGTGTGCGCGCTTGTTGGGGAGAGCGGCTCTGGTAAAACCATTACTGCACTTTCAATCTTGCAACTTTTAGACAGGCACCACTTTGATGTCAGTGGAGCAATTATGTGGGATGATGTTGACCTATTAAAGTTAGCTCTTCCGCATTTAAGAAAAATCCGTGGCAATAGCATTGGTATGATATTTCAGGAGCCCCTGTCTGCTCTCAACCCCTTGCATACTATAGGCAAACAAATTGCTGAGTGCGTTAAAATCCATAGGTATCAGCCAGACAACTTAGTGTTATCTGAAGTGAAAAGCCTATTGGATCAAGTGGAGCTGAGTGATTTTAAAACAAGGCTAGATGCATATCCCCATGAGCTTTCTGGTGGACAAAGACAGAGGGTTATGATTGCTATGGCTCTTGCCAACAACCCCAAATTTCTTATAGCTGATGAGCCTACCACTGCGCTTGACACCATTACTGCAGATAAAATTTTAGCATTACTCAAAAAAATACAGCTGGAGCGCAATTTATCAGTTTTATTGATTACGCATGACTTAAGAGCTGTGCGCATGATAGCAGATGATGTGTCTGTGATGATAAATGGTGAGATAGTAGAGCACGGCACAGCTGATGAAATTTTTACGCATCCAAAAAATAAATATACAAAGCACCTACTAGATAGCGAGCCTACTAGAATTGTAGGAGATTCTCCCCCATTTGCGCCAGTTTTAAGCGTGAAATCATTGAGTTACTCTGCGCCTAAGGAAAGGTCTATATTTAGCTTTATGGCTTCCAAAAAGAATATAATAAGCAATGTCAACTTTGACTTAAGCAAAGGCGAAACCATAGGTGTGATGGGCGGTAGCGGCTCTGGTAAAACCACAGTGCTACTGGCAGTTTTAAGGCTGCTCAAGGCTAAAGGGTCAATTGTTTTTAACGGAGTTGATTTAATGAGTCTTGATCATGCTGCCCTCAAGCCATATAGGGCTAAGATTCAAGTGGTATTCCAAGATCCCTTTTCCAGTTTAAATCCTAGAATGAAAGTATCAGAAATACTCTCTGAAGGGCCACTAGCCCATAGATTCCAAAAAAATGATGGATATGATTTATACAAAGAAGTAGTCAAGGCATTGGATTCGGTTGAGCTTTCTGAAGCATTTGCTGATTATTATCCAAGTCAACTTTCAGGTGGGCAAAGGCAGAGAGTTGCAATTGCCAGAGCCTTAATAATGAATCCAGAGGTAATACTGCTAGATGAGCCAACTTCTGCTTTAGATAAGCCCATACAGTTATCTATCCTAAAGTTACTAAAAAAATTGCAGGACGAAAGGGGTTTAAGTTATTTATTGGTTAGTCATGATGTCCCAGTTATCAACGCCATGGCCCATAAGGTCATCGTTATAAGAGATGGCAAAGTTGAGGATATGGGCGACGCTAAAGATATCCTTAAAAAATTTGCAACATACCCCAACTTAGAGTAAACTAAGCTTAATAAGGTAATGTTTTAGGAGATAGATATGAAAGTTATAGTTTCTGGTCAGCATATGGATGTAGGTGACTCTCTCCGCTCGCATATTCAGGAGCATGTGGAGAAGCATGTATCCAAATACTTTGAGAATGCAATCAGTTCCTCTGTTATGTTAACTATGGAAAAGCCCCATTATATACGTACAGACGTACTTGTAAATGAAGGGACTGGCAAAGGAATTTTGGTAAAGAGCACAGCTCATGATAGCGATGCTTATCGTAGCTTTGACAGCGCACTTGTTAAGTTGGAAAACCAAATGCGCAAACATAAAAGCCGCTTAAAAAACCATCAAAGAATAAATCCAGATAAGCTCTCTTTCATCGAGGCTAAAAAGTATGTTATCTCTCCTTCAAACGATACTGAAGACTATGGAGATTCTCCTGCAATTATCGCCGAGAAACTGACATCAATTGAAGAACTACCAGTTGGCGATGCAGTTATGAAGATGGACCTTATGGGCGCAAGTACCTATTTGTTCATTAATAGTGGCACCAAGCGCCTTAATGTGCTATACTACCGGAGGGATGGTAACATCGCCTGGATAGATGTGCCTCCTATAGGATAACAAATCTAATTATTTTTAATGACTAGTAAACCCAGCCTAATTGGCCAAAGTCAAGAAGATATTTCGTTGGCGCTAAGTGAGCTAAACTTGCCTAAATTTCGTGCTAGACAAATTTTTGAGTGGCTGTATGCGCGCGGGGCCACAAGCTTTGAAGAAATGACGGATCTCCCAAAATCCTTGCGCGAGCAATTGGATGGGCTTTTTAGCTTGAAACGTGTGGACCTTTCAAAAGAGTTAATCTCTTTTGATGAGACTCGTAAGTGGCTGCTTAAGCTTGCAGACGGCAACGAGATTGAAACGGTCTTTATTCCAGAGAAGTCGCGAGGTACGCTTTGTATATCTTCACAAGTTGGCTGTACGCTTACCTGCAAATTTTGTCATACGGGAACACAATTGTTGGTGCGCAACTTAAGTGCGGCGGAAATAGTAGCCCAATTTATGCATGCAAAAGATGTCTTTGCCGATTGGCCTTCTACTAAAGAGGATCGCAGATTAACTAACATAGTAATGATGGGCATGGGTGAGCCTTTATATAACTATGAAAACGTGGCCAAAGCTCTAAAAATAATTATGGACCCTAAAGGCCTTGGGCTTTCAAAGCGCAGGATAACGCTATCTACCTCTGGGGTTGTGCCTGAAATTAATAGATGCGGCGAAGAGCTAGGGGTAAATTTGGCGATTTCGCTTCATGCGGTTACAGATGAGCTAAGGAACCAAATAATGCCGATCAACAAAAAATACCCTCTCAAAGAATTACTCGAGGCTTGTAGGAATTATCCAGTGGTGCAAACCAGAGGTAGAATAACATTTGAATATGTTATGCTTAAAGACATTAATGACAGCATTGTAGATGCGAAAGGTTTGGTAAAACTGATCAAAGGCATTCCAGCAAAAATTAACCTGATTCCTTTTAATCCGTGGCCTGGTACTGATTACGAATGTTCCTCACAGCAAGATATTAATAAATTCGCTAAAATTCTCGAAGAGGCTGGCTACACCTCCCCAATTCGTACCCCTAGAGGGCAAGATATCTTTGCAGCCTGTGGCCAACTAAAGTCGGAAAGCGAAAGAGTGCGAAAGCGCATTTAGCTATAGTTAGTTTTGACGGAGACACTAATTAACCGCGTTATTCTTCATATTCAAATGCGTAACTTGCTGAATAAGAGATTTGCTAAGCTTATGACTTGCAATCGCTTTTTTATCTGCCGAGAATTTAGAGAGAAGAGCCATAGTTTTATCGTGCAGATATTCAACCCGAACTTTGGCAACTCCTTTATTCAGCATCCCTAAATCGTTAGCTGCCTTACGAGATAAATCAATAATGCGGTTTTGCTCTTTTTTCACATAAGGCCCACGATCATTCACCACCACAAGAACTGAGCGCTTATTTTCTAAATTAACCACTCTGACAACTGATGGCATAGGCAAGCTCCTATGAGCGGCGGTATACTCGTGCTGGTTATAGAAAGAACCATTAGCCGTACGCTTACCATGGAAACGAGGCCCATACCAAGAAGCATAACCTTCCGCAGAATAATCAGCACCCAATATAACAGCCGCTTGCTTATTCTGTTTTGGCTCCTCTATAATAATCTCACCTTGAGCTAGCTTTTCAAGATCCAAATCATTCTCGCCCTTAACATCAAAATCTCTAGCGCTTTTAGATGCCCTCGGTTTTTGATGCCCTTTCACCTCATTATGTTGCGCATGCGTACAAGAAGCCATTACATATAAAGAAGAAAGCAACAGTGTTATTTTTAATATCTTCAAATAAACCTCACAAACACCAGGACAATCTAGGAATTTTCAATTTCCTTTGCGATCATCAAAACTCCCAATCCAAAGTAAAGAGAGCGGTTCCATTTCATTAATACTTCAAAGTTTCTGCCAACCTTGAACGCGCCTATCGTATCATGATCTTTCAGAAAAATCAACCTCATATGGTCATTCACTTTACAGATCTGCTCAGAAGCAGCGCAACCTTCAGGGCGAATGCTAGATTTTATTTTTTCAATTCCATGATTATCACTGCGCCAACCATTACGATTTAAATAATTTGCGGCTGAAGCCAAAGCATCTGGTACAGACCCCCAAATATCGCTTTTGCCATCACGGTCATAATCCACAGCATAACTTAGGTAACTAGACGGCATAAACTGAACTTGTCCCATAGCGCCAGCCCAAGATCCTTTAAAGTCATCGTATGTTAAGTTCTCATTGCGCGCTATGTGCAATAAATTAATCAACTCCTTTTCAAAGAAATTTTTTCTCCTACCTTCATAAGATAAAGTAGCCAAAGCATCTACGGTATTGAAGTTACCTTGTATAGTACCATAATGACTTTCCATCCCAACCAAAGCCACCATAACAGATGCCGGCACCCCATATTCACTAGATATACTATCTGCAAGTTCCCTATGCTTTGCATAAAAAGCTTTTCCGTCCGCAACTTTTTGCTGAATCCCAATGATTTTCAAATATTGCGCAAATGTAAGTTTTTTCTCTGGCTGCTTTTTGTCTAACTCTATAACTCTTGGCTTAAATTGAGCGGATTGAAAAACCTCGATATCCACACCATTAGCGTTTGTGGATAATTTATCCTTCACAAAACAATCTTTCCAGCCCTGGAAAGACTCGTACACACAGCTAGCTTGCGCTGCAAAAGCGCTTAAACAAAAACTAGTTACCAGAACCAGGTTTTTCAGAGAAGAACTTAAACTTATCTTTTTCATTTTTAGCCTCTTCAGCGCCATCAAGTGGAGCTTTCTTTTTGGTTATGTTAGGCCACTTGGCCGCCATCTCACGATTGATCTCTTGCCACTTCAGATTATCCTCTTCCCCAGAAGAAATAGCCTCCGCTGGGCATTCGGGCTCGCACACGCCGCAATCAATACATTCATCAGGATTGATAACAAGCATGTTTTCACCTTCATAAAAACAATCTACCGGACAAACTTCAACGCAATCCGTGAATTTACATTTAACACAATTTTCTGTAACAACATATGGCATTTTTTTATAACCTTTTGCTTGATTTGTAGTTTGATTGAATATATGCTCTGCAAGCCTTATACAACTAAGGTGGAATTATTGCAAGTAATTCCTTAAATTGTTGCGGATGTGGCGGAATTGGTAGACGCACTAGACTTAGGATCTAGCGCCGCGAGGCATGGGGGTTCAAGTCCCTTCATCCGCACCACTTTTTAATTTATTTTGGTTGCTCATGGCTCATATTCTTATTTTAAGAACAAAACAAAATGATGAGCTAACTGGCGTTATGTCCCGCGCGGTTGTGGATGTATTGAATGCAAATGGTCACACTTATGATGAAATCTTGGTTCCCAGCATTAAGGACCTACCTATAAGTTTAAACATGTTGGCCGAATCCCTAAATTATGAAGCTAGCATCTGCGTAAGTTCCGTTGTTAAAAATGAACATGAGGATACTAAGCTACATTACCAAGAGGTAATAAGATGCATTTATGATTACTCAACTTATTTTGGGCATCTAGTTGGTCAATGCATCACTTACCATGAAAACACAAAAGCAGATCTTGACGGGCTGTTTAAATATGCTCAAGCAGTGGGCACCAGTGTGTGCGAACTAATTAAGACCATCCGCGATATTAATAGTATGGAAAGCTCAAGGTATGGCGGAAACATCAAGCATAACTAAACGTATTTTTTCAAAAGCAATTTTACAAAAGCGCGCAGCTAGAATACTTGCCGTACAATGTTTGTATTCTATTGTTTCAGATGATACCGAAACCAAATCTATAGATGAAAAAGTAAACGACATTATCAATGTCTATGGCAATGAATTGTCGGAATCTAAGTTTTCTAAAGCAGATCAATCGGCTTTGATAAAGCTAGTACGCTTTACTTCGCAAAACAAGCCAGAGTTCGAAAGTAAGATCTCGGAGCATTTAGCCACAAACTGGAAGTTTAATCGCTTACCAAGAGTTGTATCATGCATTCTAACTTGCGCAGTCGCTGAATTATTTTTAGATAAGAACCTTGATCGGGAGATAATTATCAATGATTATCTGGAAATAGCGAAAATTTTTAATCATGAGGGCGAAGTGGGTTTTATCAATAGCATATTAGATAAAGTATCCATAGCTAGATAAAATGGAAGTTGCAATTTACCTGATACCCGCAGGAATGATTTTTGGCCTTATAATCCTGCGAGCCTTGATATGGTCGATCAAAAGCGGCCAATATGATGATCTGGAAGGAGCGGCAAACCGAATTTTATACGATGATGAAAGTCGGGAATCAAATAAAGGGGACAGCAATGAAAAACTCTAACTTTCCTAAGATAGGCGTTACCTTAGACTACAATACAGATGAAACCTATGCAAAAACTCCCTGGTATGCATTGCGAGCTAATTACATAGAAGCATTTGCATCTGAAGGAGCAAGGATCGAACTGCTGCATTATGAATACTCAGATGTCGAAGCTCTAGTATCGGAATTGGATGGCTTAGTAATTACCGGTGGCAATTTTGATGTTGCCCCTGAATTATATGGGAAAAGCATAGAACATCAAAGCGTGAACCCTAATTTCAAGCGCACACGTTTTGAGATGGCACTTTGCAAAGCTGCGATAGCTGCCAAGCTTCCAATACTAGGTATTTGCGGCGGCGAACAGCTTATAAATGTTGCTATGGGCGGCTCATTAATACAGCACATTCCACAAGAAGTTCCAAACTGCCTTGAGCACGAGCAAAAGGCACCAAAGCATCTGCCCACACATAATATCAAAATAATGACGGGAACTAAATTGCATGCTATAATCGGCAGCACTAATGCGGACGTTAATTCCACCCATCATCAGGCAGTAAAAGATTTAGGCAATGGCATAATAGTAAATGCAATAGCGCCAGATGGTGTAATAGAAGGGATAGAGTCAGATGACCCTAACTGGTTGTGCATAGGGGTTCAAT
The DNA here is from genome assembly GCA_021298045.1 of Candidatus Jidaibacter sp. Classification (GTDB taxonomy): domain Bacteria; phylum Pseudomonadota; class Alphaproteobacteria; order Rickettsiales; family Midichloriaceae; genus JAJTHY01. Next base: position 3,348 of record JAJTHY010000123.1, on the reverse strand, counting down.
GGCACCCTGAATATATGTATACGGATAACGATATCGCGCTAATTAAACATTTTGTAAAAACATGTCGCAATCAGAAAAACTAACCAGAATAGCTAAATACATTTCCGAATGCGGATTTGCTTCCAGACGCAAAGCGGAGGAGCTAGTGCTTATGGGCAAGGTGCGAGGTAATGGCACGCAGATAAGCAACGTAGCCACCAAAGTGGGAGAATCGGACAAGGTAGAGGTATTTGGCAAACCACTGCACCGCCCAAGAGAAATAAAAATATGGTTGTTTCACAAACCAAAAGGCACTCTTACCACCAGCATGGACCCACAAGGTAGGCGCACTATCTATGATGTACTACCATCCAGGTTTAAAAACATCATTACAGTTGGCCGCTTGGATTTTAACACCGAAGGTCTTTTAATACTCACTAATAATGGAGATTTTTCTAGAAAGCTGGAGCTCCCATCTTCAGGGATAAACAGAGAGTATCGCGTGAGACTGCTTGGAGACATTTCCAGAGAAGATATATCCAGGATAGAATCTGGAATTACAATTGATGGAATATACTATCAACCTTGCCAAATTACAATTGAAGGTGATCACAAAGATGCTCGCAAAAACTTTTGGTTACGAATACGACTCACTGAAGGCAAGAACCGCGAGATACGTAATATATTTGAGCATTTTGGCCTAAGGATAAGCAGGTTGATTAGAATATCTTTTGGCCCTTTCTACCTAGAAGGAATAAAACCCGGTGATGTAGTGGAAGTACCGAAGGCGGTTACCGACACGCTGCTTGATGAAATTTTTAAAGTTTGAGATGAGTAGCTATTTGGCAATGAACTTTTTACAGTCACGTCGTTGCGAGGAGCGTAACGACGAAGCAATCCAGAAAGAAAAAGCAAGAAGAGTTGGATCGCCACGCTTCGCTCACGATGACGATATTGCTCCCGTTTGTCGTTCCCGCTGCCTCCTTTGTCGTTCCCGCTGCCTCTTTTGTCATTCCTGCGCCCTCCTTTGTCATTCCTGCGCCCTCCTTTGTCATTCCTGCGAAGGCAGGAATCTAAAGAATCTAAGATCCCGCATCAAGTGCGGGATGACTTCTTTTCCCATCACTGCGATTAGCCTAAATAGTAGCGTTGCGCTACAGAGCTTTTCACGTCGTTGCGAGGAGTGTAACGACGAAGCAATCCAGAAAAAGCAAGAAGAGCTGGATCGCCACGCTTCGCTCACGATGACGATATTCTGAGGCCCACATGAACATACTAGGCATTGAAACAAGCTGCGATGAAACCGCTATAGCAGTTGTAAATGATAAAAAGCAAGTTGTGTCGCATGTATTAGCCTCACAAATAGAAGCGCATTCTAAATATGGTGGTGTGGTTCCAGAGCTGGCCTCAAGGAATCATTTGGATGCAATTATGCATCTCTATAAACAGGCAACTGAAAATTTCAATCCAGAAGATATAGATGGAATTGCTGTGACCGCGGGCCCAGGCTTAATTGGTGGGTTATTAGTAGGTGTAATGTTTGCCAAGGGACTTGCACTGGGATTAAACAAACCGATCATCGCAGTTAACCATTTAGAAGGCCATGCGCTTACAGCACGATTTACTTCAGAGGTGGAATTCCCATACCTCATGTTACTTGTATCTGGCGGGCATTGCCAAATACTTGAAGTGCTTGGGGTTGGCAACTACGTAATGCTAGGTAAAACCAGGGATGATTCTGTAGGAGAAGCATTTGATAAAGTAGCTAAGATGTTAGGTCTTGGCTACCCAGGGGGCCCAATAATAGAAAAATTGGCAAAAATCGGCAATGAAAATGTGGTGAAGCTTCCTGTACCAATCTTGCGCGATACTCCATTTGACTTCTCGTTTTCTGGGCTTAAGAGTGCGGTACGTAGGCACATAGAAACAGAACCCGCCTCAACAGAAGATATATGCGCAACCTTCCAAAGAGTAGCGGCAGATGTGTTATGTGATAGGGTACTAAATGCAGCTAAACATTTTGCAAAGAACTATCCAAACTCTCGCACAGTTGTTGTAGCGGGTGGCGTTGCAGCTAATCAATATATCTCTGCACGTTTGCAGAATGCATTAGCGGAAATAGAGTTTATGAAGGGGTTTAATGTTGTGGCTCCGCCGATAAAACTATGCACCGACAACGGAATTATGATAGCATGGGCTGGATTAGAACGCTTCAGGCTTGGGCTCATTGATAATCTTGAATTTGAACCACGCTCGCGCTGGCCACTTGAGCAATTGAAGGAATCATTTAATGACTAAAGTTAATAGGTTTAAAGGATTTAGAAACCAGAAACAGCAGGTGAAAACTGGTAGTGGACGCAAAATGTCTTCGACCAAATGGCTGCACAGGCATCTAAATGATCCATACGTAGCACTCGCAAAAGAGCAAGGCTACAGATCACGCGCGGCTTTTAAGCTTAAGGATATATTTGAAAAATATACCGACTTTAAAAAAGCAAAAGTGATTGTAGATCTTGGCTGCGCACCTGGCGGCTGGCTACAAGTTCTCAAAGAGGTTTGTTCTAAGTCTGTAATTGTTGGGCTGGATTTAAAAGAGGTAGATGCAATTGAAGGCGTAGACTTGATTGTTGGCGACTTTTTAGAAGAAGATATTTATAAACAGCTTGAGCAATTAATTGGTGATCAAAAAGTAGAGTTGTTGCTATCCGACATGGCTTCTAACGCAAGCGGAGACAAAGAAATTGACCACTTCCGCAACGTAGAGCTAATAGAAATGGCGTTAGAATTTGCCAACAACCATCTAGCTATTGGTGGGAACTTTGTTGCTAAATTTCTGCGTGGAAAGGAAGAAGAGCAGCTGCGCAACAAACTCAAACAATCATTTAAAACTCTTAAGCTGTTCAAGCCAAAAACAAGCTACGCAGATTCATCTGAGGTGTTTCTTATAGCGCTGCAGTTTAAGGACCATACGGCTAAGGATGAAACTGAAAATTCATAATTGGTTGGCTGTATATAGCTAGCGTTCCTTCTCCCGTTGCGTGTTCTGCCATGGGTTGTCTTGTAATAAAAGGCCAATTTCATAAGCGGCAATTGAAGAAAATCCAATGATTGAGATAGCACCTAATGTTGATGCATCTGAATTATTCACACCCTCACCAAAACCGTTAACCAGCGCAGTACAACCCATGGACGTTAGTGCAACCCCCACTTCAGCCACTATAATTGTAATTCCTCGGGAGCGTGTAAGAAATTGTGTCTAAGAGGTAGGTAGAAGAGATTGGTAAAAAATAGAAATATTTTTCGGAGCCGCCCATAAAAAAGCGTGTAGCGCGGGGCGGTACGAAAAATATGGATATTTTTTGGTGAGCT
>JAJTHY010000127.1 GCA_021298045.1 Candidatus Jidaibacter sp. | reverse complement strand
GGGTATAGATTGGCTAAAAGAGCTAATAATTCAGGGCGCAGACATAATTAAGCGGCTTGCATGCCAGATATTACCTGCCATGCAGCTATAATGTCGGGGAGTATGCCATCTGATTTTTGATCTCGCATCGATATCTGATTTTAGCATATTTCCCAACTCATTATACCATAATATGAGGAATTTCCAGCAATCTTTTTAAATTATACCAAATTTCAAAATCAAACTTGTCAAATTATCTTTAGCAAGTTCTTTGGCAACATTACCGCCACTTATAAGCGCGCTTCCGGTTGCTCAATATACTGAGCAAATGCTATGCGCCTAGCGTCTTTTTCAACCCAACAAACAAAACACCCCATTTTCATGCCATTACCAGTTTTTCCATAAAGCTTCCAGCCATCAAATATAGATTATTGATATATTATCTGAAGCGTATTTTCTTGCGCAGCCTTGGATACAGGTAGTTTAATGTTAGCTAAGTTCTCTATAAACTCAACTTGTTCTAAAGGCGATATTTCAATAGAACCATCGATCCACGAACCCATCAAACCATCTTTTTTAACAGGGTCTCCAATAACATTTTTGTTCCCGTAGTTAAGCTTATTTGCATATTCTTGAAACTTCTTCATACCAAGCTTATGTGTGATGTATAAAGAATACCATACTACAGAGTTACGCATCCAGCTTTGTGGTGTTTGCGTCTCTTTCCAAAAAAGCATTCCAGGGTATTTTTTAGGGTTATAATGGATAAAGTAATTTTTCTCTATTTCAGGTGTCACCTCCACTGCCGGAGCTTCTGGAGATATCAATATGCCAGAATCAAAACCAATGACAGCCAAAGGAATTTTAAATGAGGAAAATGGTGAGTGGCGTTTTTCGCATTTGCCTATCTGCTTTACTATTTTACCACCTTCCTTTGCAATAAAACTATTTTCCAAGGCACTCGCAGGTAAACAGAATAATCCCATAATGGCGCCCACCATTAAAGACTTTGATAAGGTAAGCATAAGTACAATCCAATCACATATAAATTTTTATAAAGAGAAGATAATTTTACTTAAGTCTTTCAGCAATTGTCATCACGCCCTTAATATAAATTTCAAAAATAACGACACCTTATTTATAACAAAGTGAAAGTAAACTCAAGCGTTAATACATACTGTAATTGCAGCACGGAAAACTGATAAATATGAGGGACGAATCATCAGCAGAACTCAGCGTATCTCACTGACATTCCGGAACATTGTAAATAAACATTAAGCCCAAATCTAATTATTTTTAAGCCATAAAGGATTAGCTATCCCTTTTAAAAGATCGGCATGCTCTAACTCTTCCTGTGCCGATGCTAAAAAAGACCTGGCAGGGCGCCGCTCTCTCAAAACGGGGGAGCTATTACCAACGTTTACCTTTTTGCTGGCCAAATCCAAACTTGATTGCGCGCCTCCAACTAGCTCCACATATACAAGTGCTAACAATTCTGCATCAATTAAAGCACCATGCTTATCGCGAGATTCCAAGCTAATATTAAAGCGTTTACATAACGCATCTAAAGATGCAGGCGCACCTGGATGTTTGCGGCGAGCCAAGGTTAAAGTATCAATAACCCGGTTAAAAGAGATTTCTGGATGCCCTATTGTAGCAAGTTCATAATTGAGGAATGAAATATCAAAACCAGCATTGTGGATTATCAGCTGACTGTTGCCGATATAATCCAAAAAGTCCTTGGCTATTTTAGAGAAAATCGGTTTACCTTTCACAAATTCGGCTGAGATACCATGAATCTTAAAAGACTCCATAGGAATATCGCGTTGTGGGTCTATATAGGTATGAAAAGTTGAACCTGTGCGCACTTTGTTTATTAGCTCGACACAACCTATCTCAACAATTTTATCACCGCTTTTTGCATATAACCCTGTGGTCTCAGTGTCGAGCACTATTTCTCTTATTTCTGCCATCTACAACTATTTCCCTGATTTGCCTTCTTGTTTCTTGCTCGCTTACCCCAGTTTCAATCACAAAGTCTGCACCACGCAAACGAATTACATCTGGAACTTGTTGTGCTATTATCGCATTAAATTTATCCTCCGTCATGTCTTTTCTTTGCAATGCTCTGTCTCTTTGCTTATAAAGTGGTGCAGTAGTTACAATGATCAAATCGTAATTATCCTGCTGATTTTTTTCAAATAGTAATGGGATTTCACAGACCACTGATTTACCTGGATTCTGCTTTATGCAGACATCTCTAGCTTCCCAAACTTTGGGATGCAAAATTTTCTCGAGCGCACTAAGCTTTTCATTATCATTAAATACTATTTCACCTAAAATTTTGCGGTTTATTTCGTTGTTGATTACAGCATCTGGAAATTTATGTTTAACTTCTTCATAAGCACTTCCTTCACTCGCAAGCATTTCATGCACGGCTTTATCAGCATCAAATACTACAAAACCTAATTCTTTTAAATACTGCAGCACAAAACTTTTACCGCTTCCTATACCGCCAGTTATTGCAATTAGCTGACCAGCAGCTGGATCTAGCAGTACACTTTCTTTACTCATCTTCCTCAAACCCGTGGGTTTTATCCACTATATAGATTGGGCGATTCTTTACTTCTTTGAATATCCTTGCAATATATTCACCCAAAACTCCAAGGCTTATTAGTTGCACCCCTCCCATAAACAATATGGAAACCATAATCGATGCATACCCAGGTAGATCAACCCCATATAGGATAGTTCTAGCTATAAGAAAGCAGGCATAAAAAAATGAAATTCCCGAGAGCATCACCCCAATATATAGCCAGATTTTAAGTGGCTTACTGCTGAAAGAAAATATGCCATCACATGCCAGCTTAAAAAGCTTTAAGAAGTTAAAATTGCTTTGCCCCGCAAATCTCTCGGGGCGAGAATATTCAAGCTGTGTGCGCTTAAACCCCACCCAGGACACTATACCTTTCATGTACCTGGTTTTTTCATCCATCATTCGAATTGCGTCCACAGCTTTTTTGTCAATTAATCTAAAATCACCAACATCTGATGGCACTTTACCATCTGTTAAAAGATTCATTAATCTATGAAAAACCCACGCAAACATTTTTTTAAATTGCGAATCTGCTCTTGATTTTCTTACCGCATCTACCACAACATATCCTTCCTTCCAAAGCTTGATCATATCTGGTATTAACTCCGGAGGATCTTGAAGATCTGCATCAATCGGAATGATTGCATCAGCATGGGCATAATCAAATGCAGCAGTTAGAGCTGCTTCTTTGCCAAAGTTTCGTGAAAGAGTAATTATTTTAATTCTGCTATTTAGCTCCGCTTGCTTTTGCAGATGCTCGGCAGTTTTATCTGTGCTGCCATCATCTACACATAATATTTCCCATTCTTTAGTAACTTTATTTAATATTGGAATGACCCTTGCGAAATAAGCTTTAACACAATGCTCCTCATTGAAAAATGGAGTTACAACAGCGAGGCTAAATATGGTTTTACTTTTGGGCATTTTGGCATTATCTTGTTTCCGAGATGTTCGCATACCTTATGCTAAATTTCAAAATAAATTTAGGTAGTAGTATTAGATTTTGAAATTTGGTATAACATGAATAAGCAAAAGATAAACGAAATTTTTCGTCGCTTCAAAGAAAATAAACCAGAACCAAAAATTGAGCTTCATTATTCCAATCCGTATGAGCTTTTGGTGGCGGTCGTGCTTTCTGCGCAGTCTACCGATAAAGGCGTGAACAAGGTAACGCCAAAATTATTTGAAGTCGCTGGAACTCCAGAAAAGATGATTAACTTGGGTGAAGAAGCTTTGAAAGAGCACATTAAAACCATTGGTCTTTTCAACAATAAAGCCAAAAATATAATTGCCCTAAGCAAAGTCTTAGTTGAGCAATTTGCTGGTGAAGTACCAAGTGATTTTGAAACCCTTTGTAAATTGCCTGGGGTAGGTAGAAAATCTGCAAATGTTATGCTGAATTCAATTTGGGGGCATAAAGTGATTGCGGTTGATACACATGTTTTTCGCGTTAGCAATCGTATAGGTCTTTGCAAGACTACTAATGTGGAGAAAACCGAGCAGGAATTAATGAAATCAATACCAGATGTTTGGAAGGATTACGCGCACCATTGGTTAGTGCTTCATGGCCGCTATACATGTAAAGCTAGGAAGCCAGAGTGCGACAAATGTTTGATTAGTGATTTGTGCAATACCAAAACTACCTAGGCTCTTCCACCCACATCACTCAATCCTGAGAATTACGCCAGAGGTCCTTCTCGTACAAAACATAATCCGCTAAAGTAGTGTCTATTATATCGATTTTGTCAACACCCAGGCCCTGCATTATACCATGCACTAACACCAATGAAATTTGCGCAGACTTCACATAGTGCATAGGTAATTCTGGAAATGAATTCCAATACACATCATCAGCGGAGCGATTTTCAAATACAAAAGCTGTGCTTTTCAAATCTAATAGGGTTGCATGCTGCGGGACATACATTTGTTTTTTAATGCCTTTAGTTAGCGGACCACCTATAGCATATACCTTAATCTTTGGATTATTTTTAAGTTTATCAGCTATTACTTGGTCTTCCAAAATAGCTCTTCCATATTTTTCGTATACATACTCAAAAGTCTCTTCAAGCTCTGCTCCACTAAAAAATGGCATATCTGCAGAAGCCGGTAGTTCAAATTTTTCTCTCAATTCACGCTCAAAACTCTCCACGCCATGCGGACCATGATACACATATATATCACCTTTTTCATCTAACATAGACAATTGAAAACTGCCACCACCAAGGTCCCAAACTATAAGGTCTTCCGGGGCAACACCCTCAACATCAGGACTATTCAGCACAGCATTGAAGCCATAAATACCCTCATCTTTCTGAGATAAAACCTTCATTTTAACTCCATTGCTCTCTAACGCCTTGATAATTACGTCTATATTATCCGCCTTTCTAGCCCAAGCAGTTGCAACACCCGCGCACTTATTTTTATGACAAGATATATTATATTCACTTTCAAAATTGTTAAACTCTATAATGGCGCGGTTGATGCATTTTTCGTCCACATGATGCGCTCCATTTTCAGATGGAACTAAACAATGAATGAATTTTATAGGTTTATCAAATTGACCAAATATTTTATGGATTTTATTGGTGCATGCATTGAATTGTACGGCTTTAGATTTAATAGCTCCAGAGCCAAAATCAAAGGCATATCTAGTTTCTATACAAAATTCGTGATATAAATAATGATGGGCCAAAAACGAAAAGATTATAGTGAAAAGGATGATGAACTTTATCAGGACAAATTTTCGCCTTTTAGACATAAATAATACATAATTTGCGGTTTTCGAACTCTATCATTTTCTTTAGTGAATAGCAACTAAAAATCTTTGTAAATTATGGATTGTTACAGGGCGACCGCATTAAAAATTTTCATATCGTATCTGAATTATGAATAAGGCGTCGTCAAAAAATGGTTAATTAGCATAATGAGTGTCATTGCAGGACCACTACCCTTTTTGTCATCCTCGCGTAGGCGGGGATCCAGG
>JAJTHY010000005.1 GCA_021298045.1 Candidatus Jidaibacter sp. | reverse complement strand
CTTATAAAATGGGTACGAAAATCAAGAATTTTCTCATAAATTTTTGCCTATTTTACGCATGGAATATAGATATATTTCAAAGGCAAAATAGGTGAAAATTTATTGAAAAGGCGCAGCATTAGCGTATCCATTTTATAAGGGATTAGCTATATTAAGATTTGTAAATGCCCAAGTCCCAATTGCTTTAGCTACTTCGGTAGCTAAACCCTTGCCCCAATATTGGGGTAACAAACTATATCCTAATTCTATCTCTCCTTCAAATAGCTCTGTTAAACCAGCTTCACCAATAAATTTATGATCTCCCCTATGTATAATCGCCCATCTATTGTATTTTTTGGTGTTCTTAAGTAATACTGAAAATATCTCTCTAATAGCGCTTTCTTGCATGGCACCACCCATAAATTTTCTAACTTGAGGATCAGTGCATAATTCCATAAATGATGGCAAGTCAGCTTCACTGAATTCTCTTAAATAACACCTCTTGGTATCAATAATGAACATCACACTCTACCTAGTATTTTATAATGTGGCACACAAGTTTCTAAAAATATTTTTGTAGTTTTTGCTCATATACTTTATTTTTTCCGTCTCCCATTCTATAGACTTTAGAATTGAAGGGTCTTTTTCTAAATATAATTTATTTTCTAGAAAAAATGATCTCACCATTTTATAAAGATAGTATTTAAGCCCAAATTCAATTTCCTCAGCTATTAGAGCTCTTTTGGCTTGATAGAATTTGAGAAATAACTTCGCTCTAAGTAAGTTGTTAGGTTCATCATCTTTATCATAACAGGCAACGAAAATATATTGAATGACATCTTCAATAGCATGGCCAAAATGCACAGTTTCAAAATCTAAAGCTGCAGCAATTCTTTGATGTTTATCAAATAAAAAGTTGCCAGCGTGGCAATCTCCGTGGATTAAATCATCACATAGCAAAACATATTCAAATTCCCTAAATTCGTTTTTCAATATACTAAGCTTTAGGTTAATAAAATTACAAGCAATCCTATCAACTTCTTCTCCCATTGGTTTTTCTTTAATAAGCACCTTTACCCTTTGCGCCTCTGTATAAATTTCGTCAAATGATTTGATGGTATCTTCAGTATTATATAAGGGTATTTTACAATATGGCGCTAAACCGTGAATATCTGATATTAGATTTGCGAAGGAAGATAAAGCCTCTTCATCTAGCGTTTCTCCCTGTAGAATGCATCCTTCAATCTTTGGATAAATGGCAATATATTTATCATTTATTTTAGAATGAAGTCTTTCATTTTTAGTAGCTAAAGGCTTTACTACCGGTATATTATTAAGGCTTAAAAACTCGGTAATTTTTTCTATTATTTCAATAGCGCGTATATCTTTAGATTTATAGATTTTAAGCAATAATTGCTTAGAGTCTGCCTCAATAAAGTAATTGCTAGAGCTCATGCCTCCAGCTTGCCCAATAAATCTAATATTTTTGAAGCCATATTCATTATATAATGCTTTTGTCAGCTCATTCAGCATATAATGTCAAAACTCAAAACAAATTGAGATAGTAATGCCAGATTTTGGCAAAGTGCGAAGGGAAAAAGCAGCTTAATATTCTACATATTCAGCAATTTTTTGCCAAGTAAATTTGGCAAAAGATAAGCGTTAATGATCTATTTATTTTGAGATTTGATATTATATTAAATCTTAAAATAAGCCACCTCCCAATACCGATAATATTTGCAGCCGTTTCAATAATATTTAAGCGAAAAGGCTCTAAAGCTGGGGCAAAATAAATGTCATCACCAGGCATGTGCGTATCGCATACGGCCATGCCGGCAGTACGGTTCTTTTTTATTTTTTTCCCAGATTGCCGCGTCACTGAGAGATCTTTTCGCAATTACTTTTATTATATTTCAGTGACTTAGGCGCCTTTTAACTGCGCCTTGCCCATAATTGGTGCTATTTAGAAAGCGAAATTAATGCCAGCTGTACTCATCCATCCACCAGCATGCGTACGAGCCATAGCACGAAAGCTTAAATTTTTATCTACATTATATTGCAGACCCGCACCTAAGCGCATTATAGCATAATGCTTTTTAGCTATCCTAGCATTCACTACCTTATAGTTGTCATGGTAAGCAGCTACACCAAGTGAGCCAATTACTTCTAAGCTATTGGCAATAGGAAGATATGCATTACCATCAACATAAACCCCTTCCATACGTGTTTTTCTCACCATGAATTTAGTGCCATCTGTCATTGTAAAGCTGCGGTTTTTTCCTGGGGACACGTTACGCAAATATCCTAGCTCAATTCCAAAATGCTTGCCAACACGAGTGCCTATGTGAGGCATTGCATAGTGAAGTTTGTCTGAGAACTTCGCAGCAATGTTGTTTTTATTTCCTTGATACATAGTGGTGTTTTCTTTATGGCTATAGCCATAATCAAATCCAACATAAGGACGCACGGTATTATTATTAGTATTATTGTTATCTAAAGTTGTTGCAGCGATAGCTGAAGAACTCATACACAAGATAGACAAAGCAATGCTAGATATAAGATATTTCATAATAACCCAAATTTTAGTTTAAAACTTAGTTAATAACATACTATACCAAAAAATACGCATCAATAAGCTTTAAAATAAAAATTTGTCACAATTTTGGCATACTCCCCGACATTATAGCTGCATGGCAGGTAATATCTGGCAT
>JAJTHY010000068.1 GCA_021298045.1 Candidatus Jidaibacter sp. | reverse complement strand
AGCTTTAGCGACGAAGCAATCCAGAAAAAGTAAGGAAAAAGAACTGGATCCCCTTAGCTATCGCTCGCGAAGACGATAAGATTTATAAAACCTATATTCCCCCAACAGTACCAGAATTTTAATGCGGTTGCCCTGGCCTGCATTCGCAATAATTATGTACTTCAAAAAAGCATGTAAATTTATTTTATGGAAATGGCATTATTGCTTACTGCGCCACGCAACATAAGTGACTTTGGCCTAATTGCAAGCAGCGCGACCAAAAACAATGCACTTACAAAACTCCAATAAAAAGCAGGTGCATAAAGCAACCCAGTAATTTCTATAAGACTCAAGCACGCCATAGAGGAGGTGCCTCCAAAAATCGCAATCCCCATGTTAAGGCTGCAAGCGATTCCTGAGTATCTTTGCTCCGGCGTAAATAACTTAAGCATAAACGGATAAAGCGGCGCGTAAATAATTGAGGCGATTGCGCTGAGAATAGTGATGGCGAAGTAATTGAGATTAATATTTGGCGTAGACATCATCATAAATATGGGGCCTGATGCCACAATCGAAAGCAACGCGCCAAAAGCTATCGTGCGCGAATATCCTATTTTATCAGAGATCATGCCCATTACAGGTAAAAAGAATATCAGCAATATGTTGCCATATACAGCAAGTTTCAAGGACTCTTGAGGCGACCAATTGAGCGCAGATTTATAGAATATATCCACAAATGTCATTACCATATACGCCGAACAACCAGTAAGACCGCCCACCATCACTGTAAGAATAACGCTTTTGAAATTTTTTGACATAACCTCTTTAATAGGTAATTCTAAAATTTTTCCTTTGGCTTGCATCTCCAAAAACACTGGCGTCTCTTCCACGCAAAGCCGTGTGTACAAACCAATTAAACCCATAGCTCCTCCAATTGCAAAAGCATAGCGCCATAAATTCAATTCTCCAGGCATAAAGTGATTAAGGATTAGACCGGTACAAATTGCGAGTAAAATACCTATTGTGAGTGCTGAGTTTACTATCCCACCAATCAACCCAGGCTTAAGCTTGCTTAAATGCTCTAATACAAAAATTGAGGCTCCAGCTCCTTCACCACCTATGCATAAGCCTTGAATAAGCCTAAAAATAACTAAAGACAATGGCGCTATAATTCCTATATCTAAATATGTAGGTAACAAAGCCATAGCAAAGGTCGCTGCAGCCATACCTAGAACTGATATTGTGAGAGCCATTCTGCGTCCAAATTTATCACCAATATGCCCAAACAAAGCACCTCCTATAGGCCTAGCAAAAAAACCTATTGCTAGCACAGCTAAACTGGAAAGCAATTGAGCAAAGCTTGACTCACTAGGAAAGAATGCAGCGCCTATTTCAACTGCAAATACCGCATAAATTGTGAAATCAAAAAATTCCAAAATATGCCCTACCATGGCAGCAGCAACAATCTTAATATTATTGTTTTTGAAATTAGACATATTAGTAATTGACAACATAATGAAACAAAAAATAAATATTAAAAATAGCCCATAGTAAACATAATCTTGTTGTGCAGCGCACTATCTGTATTGCACCAAAGTTCAGGATATATAGTATTATAGGTGGCTTTAGAAATTTAGTTGCGCAAATGTGAAATTTCTGGTTGAGTGTATATAAGTTAATTATAATTAATTACATATTATGAGAATTTCCCTTAACTTGTGTGCCGCCATCATTATAGCTACGGCTGCTTCTAACGCAATGGCCTTTCCAAGGGAGGGAAAGACATATTTTAATATTAATGCAGGTTATGGCATTGTTAGCCCAAAAATAACAACTACCATAAATTCATCTGCCGCTCAATCTTTTAAACCCATGGACCGCGGATTTGTTTTTGACGCAGGGTTTGGCTACTACTTACTCGATGAACTAAGGCTCTCCATTAACCCTCTATATGCACAAGAGCTTTCTGGGAAAAAAAATCTTAACTCCCCAAATCCCGCATCTACTAAAAACATCATTAATCAATATGGCATATTTGCAAATGCTTATTATGACCTATTAACCGGAACCAACATAAATCCATTTGTAATGGCTGGCTTCGGATTTATGAGAACGGAATTAGAAGACAGGATAACCATAGGTGATGTGTCTGCTAAACTTAAAAAATCACTGAGCAAAGCTGCGTACCAAGGCGGTGTTGGCCTTGCATACCACATGAGCTCATCTGTAGACGCAGAGCTAGGTTATCGCTTAGTAAAACAAATGGGTAAGCAAAAATCCATTGAAACATCTTCTCAAGCTTTTGGCATTAAAACCTCAACTAAACTACCTGCTACTCAGTTAATAACTGTAGGCTTTCGCTTTAGCTTTTGATAATCTTTAAAAAAATTTAGCATAAAATAAATTGCAGTTTTTCGAAATCCGCAGCATATATGCATTCTTTAAATTATAAGGAGTTATATGAAGCGGGCTAAGCGCGGAATGAAACGAAAGATAGATGAAGTTGTTGGACATCCATTACGAATTAGAAGATGGCAAAGCGATTCAAATTACAGCATTCCAAAGTCGGAAGGAGAGCTGCTTACTTACGCGATTACGCTAGGAGATATAAAGTTGGCTCAGGGGCTTATTAAAGATGGGGCATGCGTCAATGCGGTAGATCGAATGTTTTTGAGGCGTACATGTTTGCATTTGGCAGTTATAGCCAACAACTTAGACATGGTTAAACTACTGCTTGGTCACCCAACGATTGAGCCAAACATAGAAGATGCACTAGGAAGGACGGCTTTGGGTTATGCGCAAAGCCGTGAAATGTTATGTCTATTTTTAAAGCATCCAAAAATTACTTTTTCCAAAACCGGTTTGAAAAATCTAGAAGATATGTTTTGTTCGGATATGGTCTTTTTTAACAGAAACGGACATAGATGCTCATTAAATCAAAAGCTATATGGGCTCTTACGTTTTTTAGGCAAGATGAGTATGGTATGTAAGGACTTCAGTAAAGAAATGGTGTCCGCAGGGCTAATTCCAGATATGGTGCATTATATAGTTATTAAGGGCGCGAACATAGAATTCGACTTATTAAAATTCATCCAGAACTCTTACACAGAAGGTATCAGCAAAGGAATACCTTTAAATAAAATACGCGAATGTATCATTGCTGATATTTTAGAAGGTGTGATCATGAATGATAATGTTGAAAAGGGGTTGTAAATAGTTTATGGTATGCAGCTTAAGGAAGGATGGCCGAGCGGTTTAAGGCGCACGCCTGGAAAGCGTGTTTACCCCACAGGGTATCGAGGGTTCGAATCCCTTTCCTTCCTCCATTTTGAGGCGCGTATGGAAAGTTCTAAAAAAGTTAATTTTAAAAAACCTGAGTGGTTAAAGGTTAAAGCCCCCACGTCAGCTGAGTATAAAAATACTTATGATCTTATAAGAGCCCATAAACTCAACACTGTATGTGAAGAAGCGGCGTGCCCAAATATTGGCGAATGTTGGAGCAAGAAGCATGCAACCGTTATAATACTTGGCAGCGTTTGCACAAGAGCCTGCGCCTTTTGTAATATTGCAACTGGCATTCCAGATAAATTAGATCCTCATGAACCGGAGAATCTGGCAAAAGCTACTTCTAAGCTTGGTTTAAAACACATGGTTATAACTTCTGTAGACAGGGATGACCTAGCCGATGGTGGAGCAAATCACTTTGCTGAATGCATTATAAAACTACGCGAAACCTCCCCGAACACCACAATAGAAGTGCTAACGCCAGATTTCAGAGGCAAAGAAGGCGCGCTGGAAATAGTGGTAAAGGCACGCCCCGATGTATACAATCACAACATAGAGACAGTACCATCGTTATATGCTCATATTAGACCTGGAGCCAGATATTTTCATTCTTTAAATTTATTAAGCAAAGTTAAAGACTTAGATCCTAGCATTTTTACTAAATCTGGTATAATGGTGGGTTTGGGCGAAACTAAAGAAGAAGTTCTGCAGGTTATGGATGACCTAAGGGCCGCTAAGGTAGATTTTATAACCATCGGTCAATACTTACAGCCTACACCAAAGCATGCTAAGGTAGATAGGTTTGT
This sequence comes from Candidatus Jidaibacter sp., assembly GCA_021298045.1. Taxonomy (GTDB): domain Bacteria; phylum Pseudomonadota; class Alphaproteobacteria; order Rickettsiales; family Midichloriaceae; genus JAJTHY01. The sequence continues at coordinate 2,244 of JAJTHY010000068.1, read as the reverse complement.
AACACCGGAAGAGTTTGAGTTCTATGCACGTATGGCTAAAGTGAAGGGATTCCTTATGGTTTCTTCATCACCCCTTACCAGGTCATCTTACCATGCAGACGAAGACTTTGAAAAGCTTAAAGCTGCGTATGTCGCCTCCAAGGATGCAATTAATTTAGAAGCAGCAACATAAAAAGCTTTACTAGAAATAGATTTCACGGTATTAAAACACATAAAAAATAAATGGGTTTATTATGTCCATAGGTAAAATTACACAGGTTATCGGCGCTGTTATTGACGTTCAGTTTGATGGGCATATGCCTCAAATTCTGAATGCCCTTGAGTGCCAGCATGAGGGCAGAAGATTAATCTTAGAGGTTGCTCAGCACCTGGGTGAAAATGTTGTTCGTGCAATTGCAATGGATACAACCGATGGCATTGTTCGAGGTTTGGAAGTTAAAGACACCGGCAGCCCTATTTCTGTGCCTGTTGGCAGAGAGGTTTTGGGTAGGATCATGAACGTGATAGGCCAGCCTATTGATGATCGTGGTGTAATTAACTCGGAAAAAAATTCTCCTATACATCGTGAAGCTCCAGCTCTCGCAGATCAAGCGACAACATCAGAAATTTTGGTTACTGGTATTAAGGTAATCGATCTATTGGCTCCTTATGCTAAAGGTGGTAAAATTGGGCTTTTTGGCGGAGCTGGTGTTGGTAAAACTGTTTTGATTATGGAGCTTATTAATAATATTGCTAAAGCTCACGGTGGATTCTCGGTTTTTGCTGGTGTTGGCGAGCGTACTCGTGAAGGTAACGATCTTTACCATGAGATGATTGACTCTAAAGTGATAGATTTAGCTCACCCTGAACGCTCTAAAGTTTCCCTAGTTTATGGACAAATGAACGAGCCGCCAGGGGCGCGTGCTCGTGTTGCTCTTTCTGGCCTTACACAAGCTGAGTATTTTAGAGATGAAGAAGGGCAAGATGTATTGTTTTTCGTTGATAATATCTTCCGCTTTACCCAAGCAGGCTCTGAGGTATCTGCACTTTTAGGGCGCATACCTTCAGCCGTTGGTTATCAGCCAACTCTTGCAACTGAAATGGGAATGCTACAAGAGAGGATTACCTCTACTAAAAAAGGGTCTATTACATCTGTGCAGGCGATATATGTACCAGCGGATGACCTTACTGATCCAGCACCTGCCGCATCTTTTGCGCACTTGGATGCGACAACGGTACTTTCAAGACAGATCGCTGAGATTGGTATTTACCCTGCGGTTGATCCTCTTGATAGCTCATCGCAAATGCTTTCGGCTGATATTGTGGGACAAGAGCATTATGAAGTTGCTAGGGAAGTGCAAAGGATTTTGCAAACCTACAAATCTCTTCAAGACATTATTGCAATTCTTGGTATGGATGAATTGTCTGAAGAGGATAAACTTATTGTTGATCGCGCTCGTAAAATTCAGCGATTCTTATCGCAGCCTTTCCATGTTGCAGAAGTATTTACAGGAGCACCAGGAAAATTAGTGCCGCTAAACGAAACTATCCGAGGCTTTAAAGGCTTAGTTAATGGTGAATATGATCACCTTCCAGAAGCGGCTTTTTACATGGTTGGTTCAATTGATGAAGCAATTGAAAAGGCTCAAAAACTTTCAACTAATAAGTAAGTCAGATGAGATCATTTGCATTTCAAATCATTACACCTGAAGCGGTAGTCTTTGAAGCGGACTGCAAGGAGATAAACTTACCTGGCATAGATGGGAGATTTGGCGTGCTTGCAGGGCACATGAATTTTGTGTCCTTGCTGATACCTGGAACGGTTGTTGCCGAAGTTGCTGAGAGTGGAAAGTTTATAAAATTTGAGATAACTGATGGGTTTGCGGATGTGACATCAGAGCGGTGCGTGATTTTGGTGGAATCTGCTAAGGTTCAGGACTGAAGCATTTTCCAAAAATCAGGTTCTGTCATTAAAAGCAAAGATGTTCTTCCAGATGATACTTCCATTAAAAAATCATCTTTTCAGCTTTGACAAATGCTGCAAAAAATGGAAAATGCCAATTAAGGATTAGCCATTAGCTCTGAATCAATTTCACATAATTTGCGAAATTGATCACGACTAATCATAGTACCCCACACTTATGATGCTCCGACTAAAAATGCAACCTTTAAAGATCGAAATAATGCCCTGAGATAATTGTTCTTTGGGGTGGAAAAGTATTCATTCAACCAGTCAAACCCATAAGTAAAAAGGGAATAAACCTT
>JAJTHY010000084.1 GCA_021298045.1 Candidatus Jidaibacter sp. | reverse complement strand
ATAAAATGGCTATGAAAAATACAACAAATCTCCACCTCTTAGTCATCCTCGCTATTGCTTGGGATCTTAAGATCCCTGAACTGCGTGCGGAATGACAATTAAAGCAAAAACCGTGCCTTTTTTGTAGTTGAATTAGCTATAATATAAAATAAAAGCTATAAAGATCGTCACTGTGAATGCGGTGTTGCAAATATGACAGTCTACTCTTCTTCGCTGTTTTTCTGGATTGCCACGTCGCCAATAGGCTCCTCGCAATGACTTCATTTATATTTCAGCATGTTATATATTTTTTTAATAGCGAATTATCTGTGGTTGGTGTTTCTTACACCGAGCTGAGGTTAAATATTAGTTGTGATTTTAAAAAGGATGTGCTCTAAAAGTTACACAATCAAGCTACTTTAGCTTTGAGCAAATCATGGATGTGAATTATGCCAACAGGCTTATTATCTTCTATAGCAAAGCAGTTAGTAATTTTCTTGCTATTTAATATATACAGCATTTCAGCCGCATAAATTTCTGGTGAAACCAAAACCGGGTTCTGGGTCATTATTTCATGAACTTTGACGATGCGATAGTCTTTATCAATATTGCGCCTCAAGTCTCCGTCAGTTAAAACACCTATCAAATTGCCAGCTTCATCTAAAACACCAACGCAACCAAAACGTTTTTTGGTAATCTCTCCAATCGCTTCATTAACAGTGGCGTTATGGTTTATGAGAGGCATATCTTCACCTGCATGCATAAAATCTCGAAGCTTAGATAGCTTGGCTCCTATATTGCCGCCAGGATGGAACACTCCAAAATCTGCCTTACTAAATCCTTTTCTTTCCGCCAAAACTACGGCTATAGCATCGCATAAAGCCAGCATCATCGTTGTGGATGTTGTTGGAGCTGGCAACCTGCTTGCTTCAGGAATATTTGGTAATACTATACTCTTAGAGCAGGCTCTAACCATGCTGGAATTTTGGTTTCTACAAATGCCTATAGAGTGAATATTAAAGCGTTTGCAGTATTCAATTATCTGGTCCAGTTCAGATGATTCACCTGAATTTGAAAGCAGAATTAATATATCATCTGGAGTTATCATTCCAAGGTCGCCATGTAAGGCTTCAACAGGATGGATAAACATTGAAGGTGTGCCAGTCGAAGCGAGGGTCGCTACAAATTTTTTTGCAATTACTCCACTTTTACCAACACCAGTTGCGATTACCCTGCCGCGCGCAGACAGCAATAAATTTATAACATCTCTAAAATTTCCATCCAGGGATTGCTTGGCAGCTATTAACCCTTTTATTTCTTGGTCTATTACCTTATTGGCTAGTTCTAATTCACAAAATTCAAAGTCTTTTATAGATATAGATTTCATATATTTTAACTTATTTTTTCTGCAACATATTGTATCACAAAATCTACATTAGCGCTAAATCTTTCGCAAGAATGAGTCTAAAATTATTTGTGCAGAGATTTTATCATCAACCTCATTTCGCTTTTTGCGCTTAACTCCTAGCTTAGAAAGCATTTCATTTGCCATCTTAGTTGTATAGGATTCATCTTCGAATATAAAAGGTGTGTGCAGCTGCATCTCGCTTATAAAGCTAGCAAATTTATTTTTAAGATCTTCTTTAGGTAAACCGATCACCAGGCCTCCTACTAAATTATCAGCTATAAGGCTTTTTAATTTTAGCGATAAATCCGTTTGGTTTTTGTATTCCATTACCATCAAAGGGATTGGAATTTTAAGAGACAGGTTGCTTTTAGCTACCCCTACTTTACGGGCCCCTAGATCCAAAGCCAGGATGTTGCTTCTACCAGAAGCTTGTAAAGCGCTTAGGAACTCGGATATTTTTTCACAAAGACCTTCTTGCATTTTGGACAGGTTTCTATTATAGTTTGAGTTGAATTTTATAGTTGGCACCAGTTATGTCTTTAACAATAGATCAAGTCAAGAAAATTGCTAGCCTGTCACGCATAAAAATGGATGATGCTGAAATAAGCAAGCATTGCGATCAGTTGAATAAAATTTTTGGCTGGATTCAGCAATTGAATGAGGTTAACACGGATGCTGTCGAACCTTTGCTTTCTGTAAACGAGCAAAGCTTAGCTCTTAGGGAAGACCTTGTGACAGAGCCTGACAATCAGGAAGCCCTTGCAAAATTAGCTCCAAATGGTAAATATGGATATTTCGTGGTACCAAAAGTCATTGAGTAATGAAGCATCATATTCTTATTGTTGAAGATGACGATAAAATCAGAAGATTGCTGCAACAATATTTGAAGAGCCAGGGCTATTTAGTCTCAAGCGTAGGGACTATTAAGGATTGTGCGAAAATATATAAATATTTTAAGTTTGACCTGATAATTCTAGACATAATGCTTCCCGATGGAACAGGGGTTAAGTTCATCAACCAAAACCGCGATAAGATAGATGTGCCTGTTATAATAGTTTCAGCCCTTGGCCATGTGGATGATAGAGTGTACGCTTTGGAGAGCGGAGCCCGTGATTACATAACTAAGCCTTTTGAATTAAGAGAGTTGTTGTTAAGAATTAAGAATTTAATTTCGGAGAATTCTAAATCTCATGAAGTGATATTTGGTGATTTTGCTTTTGATTTGAATAGTAAAATCTTAGTACGTAATGGAACCTCAGTTCACCTTACTCATTCAGAAAAAGAATTAATGTCACTTTTTTGCAAGAATCTTAAAACTGTTATTACCAGGGTTGAGTTTGCAAACCACTTCGCAGACTTGAACGATCGCACCATTGATACCATGATAGCAAGACTACGAAATAAAATCGAAGCTGATCCTAAATCCCCAAGACACCTAATTACTGAACGCAATAAAGGATATTCTCTTTGGCCTTAGTTACGTTAACCAAAAATTAATTTTTATGTGCTTTAATCATAAATAATAAGGTGAAATGAGGTAGCCTATGCCGAACGAAACATTAAAGCCAAGTGCTGAACAACTGCAAGCTGAAATGGCGAGAATAGAGGAAGGTAAGGAAAAAATAAATCAAAGATTCTGGCGCGCCTCCACTTTCACAGCAGCGTCTGTTCTCACGTTTGTTGCCAGCATTATCACCATTGATATGGGAGTTAATTTAGGAGGGTCTTATATTATGGAAGTTATAGCGGCTACTAGTGCTGTAAGCGGCATAAGTGGCGCAGCGTTTGCTCAAAGCGCTTCTGGCAAATTAGATAAATTTGATGAGCAAGCTTCTGAAATTAGGAGTAAAATTACTGAACTTACAAGTAAACGTGAAATTGGTATGACTAAAGAACAAGAGCTTGCAGGCCAAAAAGCAAGAATGGCAGAGCGTGAGAAATCTAAAGATGCGCAAAAAAGGGTTGGCGATGCTAGAGGAAAAGTGGAGTTGGAAGGGCCTTCAAGCGGTAGGTCTAAGTAAACTTCTATAGCTAAACCCTTATAAAATGGCTCTGAAAAATACAGCAGATCTCCACCTCTTAGTCATCCTCGCTATTGCTTAGGATCTTAAGATCCCTGAACTGCGTGCGGAATGACAATAAAAGCGAATACCCTGCCATTTTATAGCAGTTTAACTATATTCTACCGCTTCAGGAACCTTTTGTTAAATACATAATCTTCGCCGCGAGCCACTACCTTTACTCTTATCTCCCAATTACCAGGCTTTAAAATTGGCAATGGGGCTTCGTATATTTTGTCATTAGAAATTTTTTCGAACTTTAATGGCATATCATACTCAAAAGAAACTGGCTTAACAATTTTCCCCTCTAATGTAAAATCTTCAAAAGAAGTATTTAATTTTAAAACTGCTTTGTCATTAATAATGGATATTTCAGCAAGCACAGATTTGTCCGGCTGCATTAGGCTAGTTTGATAAATTTTTCCAAAGTCCAAACCTTTTTGATAAGCTTTTTCAGTAACTTCACCGGTAAAGGTAGACTGCGCCACATAGAAAAAGCCAATTATTATGAATGTGAAAATTATTATAAAACCAATAATTAATATTGGTATATGAGAATTATTTTTCTGCATTATTTATCTCTTTATTATTGTGGCTATTATTTATCAAATAAATATCTCGCAATTAGGATATTGCAAAGTAGAAAAAAAGAATATTTAATTAATCAGTCGCAAACCACATGTAGTGTTTATTATGCATCAAACTAAACTGAGAATTCAACAAGGTAATATAACTCATAGGTATCATGAAGATTATGATGTCGCTTTTAATGAGCTAAAGCAAAAAATATTAAAGAACAGCAATAAATCTCAGGTTTCCGCTATTGAGCGCATGCAAATCTTGGAAGATCTTGATAAATTTGAGTTGGGTAGATTCCTAATTCAGTATAGGGGACTGAATGGATTATGGACACAATACATAACTCTACATCCACAAAACGGTAGGCTTACAGGCCTAAGCAGCGATGGGAAGCCATTACAAGCATTTGAAAGATGGGTGTTAGATCGTTGCCCCATAGTTATTGCTACACAGGAGCGCTTTTTCATTTTTCAAAAACTGTTACAAGGTGCGGTTAAAAATGGGTTAATGGCAGCTTCTTTGCCATGCGGGCTTATGGATGACTTATTAGGCCTAAACTATCGTGGTGTAGAAAATTTTAAGTTAATAGGATTGGATATTGACCCAAACTCTTTGCAGTTAGCGCTTGAAAACGCGGTGCAAAATCGCATAGAGATGCATTGCGAATTTATGGAGGTGGATGCTTGGAATCTTAAAATTAAAGATGAATTTGATGTTGTGTCTAGTAATGGACTTAATATTTATGAACCAGACGATGATAGGGTTGAGGATTTGTATGCTAGGATATACAGATCATTAAGATCAGGTGGGATGCTTATTAATAGCTTTTTAACGCCGCCACCAACCAGATCTACTAAATCTGAGTGGGATGCTTCGCAAATTAATGAAGATGATTTAAGGATTCAACGCATTCTTTTAGATGATGTGTTAGGTGTTAAATGGTTAGCTTCTCATCGTAGTGAGGGGAGAATGAGGAGCGCTCTAAAAAAAGTGGGCTTTAAAGATATTAGGGTGATTTATGATCGACAAAAGCTATTTCCCACTGTTGCAGCGATTAAGTAATAATATAGTGAGTTATGTTTATCAATACACAAAAGCTGTAGACGACAGGAAGCTTGAAAAAGTGCTAGGAGTCTTTGTAATTGAGCACCGTAAGCCTATATTAAATAGGTGCGGAAGCGCATATTACAATAGCGATAATGTCAATTTTTCAAGTTAACGGAGTATACGTAAAGAAAATGCCACCGTGCACATCTGGCACAGGCGGAGAAACCTTGCAAACCGTAACATTAATAGATTCAACTAAATGCTTGTGACTCGCTGTGTGGCTCTGTATAGCTGCATGAATATCACCAACAAGGCGCTCGATTAAATTAAACCTACCTCCTGCACATACTTCTCTCACTTTCTGCACCAATTGCGCATAGCATATAGTATCTTCAAGATAATCCGTAGTAATTGCTTTTGGTGGATTTTTAAAAATCACTTCTATATCAATAGAGACCATTTGAGGATACAGCTTCTCCTCTTCCCCCCAGCCAAGGTGCACCCATAGTCTTAGGTCAGCTATTATAAGCTTGGAAAAAGTTTTTTCACTCATATTACAGTATCCTAAGTATGGCTAAGGCGTCTGTCAATCAGAAAGTCTTTTTTAATACTTTTAAAAAGTGAAAAATAGTTCTTGCTTTTGTATGAGAAAGGGGGTAAAAATCTTAGCTCAAATGAGTGGGGCGGTTAGCTCAGTGGTAGAGCTTCTCGCTTACAACGAGGGGGTCGGCAGTTCGAACCTGTCACCGCCCACCATTTTGGGGGACGTAGCTCAGCTGGTTAGAGTGCCGGCCTGTCACGCCGGAGGTCGCGGGTTCGAGTCCCGTCGTCCCCGCCACTTTTACATGTTATAGTGAATTATTCTCATCAATACACAAAAGCATAGACGACGGGAAACTTGAAAAAAGCGCTGAGAATCTTTGCAATTGAACACCATACGCCTATACTACAGCTGCTATGGACCAATTTTTCAAATTAGCGGGGCATCATTAAATGGTTAATTTCCGGCATATTCTTGCATCTTTATACAAAATTATTTGCCTACTTGCAGCTGCCTGGCTGTTAGGAATAATTATATTCATAGCTAATATACCAGATGAACATACTCCCTCAACAGAGCTAACAGATGCAGTAATAGTGCTTACAGGTGGATCTTTGCGTTTAGAAGAGGGTGTTAATATTTTTCAGGCCTTCCCAAGTAAAAAATTATTGATCTCTGGCATAGGTGAAGGAGTAACTATTAAAGATTTACCTACCACATCCCATCATCTAGATGAAGATATGCAGAATAAAATAGTGCTTGGAGAAATAGCGAGCTCTACAATAACAAACGCATATGAAACCAAAATTTTTATGGAGCTGAATAACTTCCGTTCAATGCGCTTGGTTACCTCAAGTTACCACATCCCCAGAACCAAACTAATATTCGAACATGTGCTACCAAATGTCACAATAATTTATCACCCTGTGTATTCCGCCAACTTCCGCAAAAATGGTTATTATATTTCGCCTAAGAGCTTTCTGATGGTATCTAATGAGTACAACAAATATTTGCTTACACTAGCCATTGTGGCGGACGAGATATTTTTTGAGTATTGGGACGCTATGATACTCTATATAGCATCCTCAATTTCAAAGGCATTCTGATCAATTTCCATAATGCTCAGGTTCTTGAGACAATACCAAAGGTGAATCCCCACTACCTTCACCTCTACCATGTAATGTGTTATATGCAGCCGCTTTAACTTCACGATAAATGTACTCTGTAACATCTTGCTTTAAACTTGGATGCTCTGAAGTTAATTTATTAATTTTTTCGCAATAAACATCAATTCCATGCAGATTCTTTGCAGTGTCATGATAGCCAGCGGATCCCAGCTTATCTAAAGTTTCCCTCATGAGGCCACCATCTTTCACGCACTCTTCAATAATGGTTACAGCATGGGATTTATCCCTTTTTTCAAAATAGGAATCAACGCCACGAATAGCTGCTCTCAATTCTGTTTTTGGATTATTTCTCATAATTACCTCAACATATTATTATTCTCTGACTGCACCTCTTTTTGCAGTCTCTATATATTGTCCCATGGTATCACATAACGCATGGGTTGCATAGCCTGTAGTCGCACCCAAAAGCCCAATAGCCTCACCTGCAGAGAAAACTGCAATCTTTCCTGCTGCTGCTGCAGCACCTAATACAGCCTTAATCTTAATTGTTGTTGATATCATAATATCTGCCATTTCCAGCTTCATTTTCTCATCTTCGTCAATATAAGGTTGGTTTTCTAAGATCCTCTTAGTATCAGACGCATGCTGATGAATTTTATCCAACAGATATAAACTTGGGTTATCGGTGGAATTGACTTCTAACAATTCTAAATCCTCAGGGAAAAGCTCCACCCAAACCTTCGTCAAATTTTCTGAAGTTTTATCTATTAAAGCTTGGTATTTTTCATTTCCATATTTAATAACTTCACTAACATTATCAACATGTTGGATATCTTGGTGATTTAATTTTACAAATGTTGATTCAATATATTTCTCAGCTTTTTTCGCATCTTCTGGCGTTGCAAAAACTAAGTAGTCAAAATTTGCCGAATAGCTTTCTCGTGAAAAACCACCTTCTTTTATAGCCTTAAGTTCTGGACTAGCCTCATAGAACTCTCCACAGATTTTATTAGCTAAGTCATTTTCTTCAATTTCCTGCTTAGATAATACCGTGCCAAGTTCATACATGATGTCTCCATAAGTCACAGAATAACTTTGTATAATTCTTTCCCTTCTTTGTTCAGACATACCTTTCAGGGAGCTTGCTGAGAACCCTTTAGAAAAGCCAAAGATACTTTCAATTTTCTCCATCTTTTCTGCATTATTCAGTATCTCCTCAGGTAAAACTTTTTGCAAAATTTCTACAACATTTAGCAGCAGTAGTACAGACTCAGCAAATTTCTTTTCGTCAAACTCTGGCTTCATCTCAACATTTTTATCATTTTCTTTACTTCTCTCGTAATCTTCCCAACCTTTAAAGCTCTCTATTAAAAATGCTGAAAGCGCGCAAAACAACAAATATTTACCCATTTTCCTTTTTTGCTCTTCTTTTCGTTGCTTTTCATATTCTTTCCTTTTTTTATCATCTTCTTCCCTTTTTTTATCATCTTCTGTTTTTTCATCTACTTGTTCGGTATAGAATTCATTATCATCTAGTAAACTGATATCGGGATTATTAAAGATTTCATCATGTAGTTTATTTATACTAGGAGATAATGCTGCATCGACCGTAGAAGCTATATAAGCAAGTTTTTCGGAGCTAGCTTCAACGCCTTTGCTTAATTCCTCATTAAGAGCTTCCCAAAGTGCGGCAGATCGATTACTGCACTCATTCAGCATTCTATCGATTCTCAAAACTCTTTCTTGCATAACACGTTCATTTCCAAAAAATCCACCAGAACGTATTTGACCATCTCTTCTAAAGAAACCTCTGTAGATCACTCTTGAAATAATTCTGTTTACCCCTAGCATATACACCTACTAACAACAATTAATCTATGTATGTCATAGCAAGAAATTGGTTAATAAAGTGTTAAAATGCATGAAATCATTTCATCAATCAACTTTGACAACATATAAAACCCTTATAAAATGAGTACGATAATGCTGCGCCTTTTCAATAAATTTTCACCTATTTATGCCTTTGAAATATATCTATATTCCATGCGTAAAATAGGCAAAATTTTCATACCCATTTTATAAGGGTTTAGCTATACTATGCAAAGATGAAAATGGAAATCAATACATGGTAGAGCATAGTACCCCACACTTATGATGCTCCGACTAAAAATGCAACCTTTAAAGATCGAAATAATGCCCTGAGATAATTGTTCTTTGGGGTGGAAAAGTATTCATTCAACCAGTCAAACCCATAAGTAAAAAGGGAATAAACCTT
>JAJTHY010000142.1 GCA_021298045.1 Candidatus Jidaibacter sp. | reverse complement strand
TTGTGATAAACAGTAATATATAGTTTAGCGCGGTCTATTCCGAATTCTTTCACCAGTAAGTTCCATGCAAGCTCAATCGCGCGCTCTTTGAAATAGTCTCCAAATGAAAAATTGCCTAGCATTTCAAAAAATGTATGGTGCCTGGCCGTGTAACCAACATTTTCCAAATCGTTGTGCTTACCCCCGGCGCGCACACATTTTTGGCTACTGGTAGCAGTGCTGAAACTAGGGGCTTCAAGGCCAGTAAAATAATTTTTAAACTGTACCATGCCTGCAGTTGTAAACATAAGGGTGGGGTCATTATGTGGTACAAGAGGGCTCGAAGGTACTATTTTGTGACCATTTTTCTCAAAATAATTTAAGAAAGTTCTGCGAACTAAGCTAGTTTCCATAAGTTTTATTACATCAAAATAATTTGAAGTAAGTTACATTAATTAGTTGAAACTTTCAAGAGAAGCCGCTTATGCAAAAGATAAAAATTGCTGAGGCAAATTTAGCCTGGACCAAACCTGTGCAAGCTGATAACTTTGTTGTATATATTATAATTATGGGAGTGCAATATGGCAAACACAAAAGTTAAGATAGGAGAATTAGCTCCAGAATTTAAATTGCCGATCCATAGTGGGGGAGAAGCTACTCTTAAAACTTTTGCAGGTAAGAACCTTGTACTTTATTTTTACCCGAAAGATGCGACCCCAGGCTGCACCTTAGAAGCTAGGGATTTCAGCAATAACTTAGCAGAATTCACAAAGCTTAATGCTGTAGTGCTGGGCATTTCTAAAGATAGCATAGAAAGCCATTGTAAGTTTGCTGATAAAGAAGACTTAAGTATTTTATTGGCTTCTGATATAGACGGGAAAGTGTGTGAAGAATATGAGGTATGGGTAGAAAAAAGCATGTATGGCAAAAAATACATGGGAATAGATCGGGCAACTTTTTTGATTGATGAGGCCGGAAAGTTAAGAAATATTTGGAGAGGCGTTAAAGTTGCTGGCCACACACAAGAGGTTTTAAAAGAATTGCAATCCCTATCTAAGCAGTAAAAGTAAATGTTCCAAGCAATGCTACCTATTAAAGATACTATAAAAAGCATACCAAACCTTTTTGAAAATATGACTTTTGAGGTTGAGGAATTTACGCATGAGAATCTTAACTTAAGCTCAGAGCCTGATTGTATTGAAGAATTTGTAATTAATACAGAAGGATTATTAAAGAATTTTTCAACATACTTTGCAGATGCACACCCTGTGGCTATCAAAGAGGGAAGTACTTTTTCCAGTGAAAACTTTTATGCACTGGTTTTTAAAAATACATTACCAATACGCTTAAGAGAAATTATAACGCTTAAATCCTTAAATATTGACGAAGTTATCTCACCTCATACTTACGGCCTAACTAAAATAAGTAAATTGCAGAATGATCTGAGATTTGTTGTAATCATGCAAAAACCTGGTGGCCAAAGTCTGCAAAAGCTAATGAGTTCTGGGGTTAAATTCGATGAAAATTTTGTATTAAAAAAACTATTACCCAACTTATTATTTGCAATTAAGCAGCTGCATAAAAATGGAATATTCCATGGTAGGATCAATCCTAACAATATTTTTATAGATGAATCGGGTAATGTAAGGTTGGGAGAGATGATTTCTGAAGAGTTTGGCTGTTCACAACCAACTTTTTATGAAACCGTAGAGCTTGCCCAAGCTCATAGATTTGGCAAAGGCGTTGGGAATAAAAACATAGATTATTATGCACTGGGCATGACAATATGCTCTGTCATAATGGGTAAGTTCTTTAACTCTTTAGAGGATGCAGAAACCATCAGCGCAAAACTGCATCGTGGTTCATACGAATTTATTCTTAAATTGGGATACGTGCCGAGAAAGATAGCATCTTTAGTCAAAGGTCTGATTATAGACAATACATCGCAAAGATGGGGCTTCACTGAAATAACAAATATACTAGAGGGTAAAAGCGATAATGAGAACTTAATAGACAAAAATTTTAGTACTAGAGCTATTATTTTTAATGGCAAAGATTATTATTCCAGAAAAGCTCTAGCTTTTGCTTTGCATCAAAATTGGGCATTAGCAAAGGAGTTCATTAAAACTGACAAAATAAAAAAATGGCTGCAATCAAATGCTGTTGAAGAAATTTTTTTAGAATCACTTCAAGCGGTTACCTTCCAAGTTGCAACAGGTAAAGTAGCCGATTTTAAAACATTTGATTTAGATAATGAATCATTGATAAGAACGTTGATTTTAATTGATCCTGAAGCACCGGTTCGCATATACAACACGGCTTTTAATAAAGATGGCATAGGAACACTTCTTGCATATTGTTTGGAAGCGGGACTCCCTGATTTAGTTAACACAGTTACATCTTCTATTATAGCCAACGTGTATAACTCTTTCGAATATGTTTGGGGTCTTTTGGAAAATCATGAAGGCATTTCTGAACTTTTACCAATCTATAAATGCATTGATTTTATTAATAAGAGAGGTGTAGGTTTTGGATTAGAAAGATGTTTATATGAATTGAGCCCAACTTTACCATGTCAAAGCCAAATCGTTAAAAACTATCCGTGCTTTGATATCCGAGATCTGATAACCCAGCTTGAGGAAAGTAATGCGACATTTGAAAGCATTTCCTCAAAAAAAAACTTAATATGCTTTATTGCATCAAGATTAGAAAACACCTCAATGTATAAGATAGATGGGCTAGAGAAATTTCAACAAATCCAAAGAAGCAAAGCCTTTCAAATTACCTATATGTTCGCACTTGCTCAACAGAGATTTGGAATGGGGCCTTTACCTTATTTAGCAAGCATATTGGTGCCCGCTTTAAAAGAAATTTTAGACTCACATATAAAAAGTACATCTATCAAAAAGATGTTTGAGGAAAGACTGGATGAAGCTATGCAGTCTGGCAATATTCAATCTGTTTTGGATGCGGCTGCATCACCGGAATTACTTTTGAAAAACACTACTGGCTATGCAAGAGCGGTATATAGAAAATCTCAAATAATGCAGGAGTTGGTTGATTACAGCAAAAGGAAAACTCTCGAAATGCGAATCAAGCAAAAAAGTTTACAGATCGTGTTGCAATGCAGTTATGTTATTTGTAGCCTAATCCTGTTAAAAATAATATTAAAAAGTATGTGATATGATAGCTTACACTATTTATTTAAAAAATACTAATCAAGGCACGGAGGATATAACCTATGTGCCTGAAAAATTCTGTTGGCTAGGTTTTTTATTTACTATCCCATGGCTTATTTACCATAGGCTATGGAATACAGCAATAACCTTGATTTTTTCTTTAATTTTCCTTAATCAGTTTGAACTAATGGGGTTATCAGATTTATCAACATTTGTTTGCATTGTTGCCTCGGTGCTTCTTGGGTTTTATGGTAATGACATGATAAGAAATAATTTAGAAAAAAATGGATATGTTTTAAGCGATATTATAATGGCATCATCCGTGCAAGAAGCGGAGTTAAGATTTATCATGGCTATAGATAAGGTAGCGCAATGAAAATCACT
>JAJTHY010000048.1 GCA_021298045.1 Candidatus Jidaibacter sp. | reverse complement strand
GCAAGCTGTAACCAATTCTCAAAATACTATATATGCAATTAAAAGGCTCATAGGTCGTAAGTTTAGTGATAAAGAAACTCAAGATATCGTTAAGAAATCTTCTTATAAAATTGCAAAAGCTGATAATGGAGATGCTTGGGCGCAAGTTAAATCTGGTGAGAAATACTCTCCAAGTCAAATAAGTGCTTTTGTTTTGCAAAAAATGAAAGAAACCGCAGAAAGCTATTTGGGGCAAAAAGTAACTAAGGCTGTTATCACAGTTCCAGCGCATTTCAATGACTCTCAACGCCAAGCAACTAAAGATGCAGGTAAGATAGCTGGGCTTGATGTGCTTAGAATCATCAATGAGCCAACTGCTGCAGCGCTTGCATATGGGCTGGATAAAGCTCAAGCTAAGACTATCGCAGTTTATGACCTTGGTGGCGGAACATTTGACGTTTCAGTTTTGGAAATTGGGGATGGTGTTTTTGAAGTGAAGTCCACAAACGGTGATACTTATTTGGGTGGTGAAGACTTTGACCTTAGACTTCTTCAATATTTAGTGGATGAATTCAAAAAAGAAAATGGCATTGACCTTACAAAAGACCAATCTGCTTTGCAACGCCTAAAAGAAGCTTCTGAAAAAGCTAAGATTGAGCTTTCCAGTACAATGGAGACAGAAGTTAATCTTCCTTATATTACCGCTGATAGCAGTGGTCCTAAGCACTTGGTGCTTAAGATATCACGTGCTAAGTTTGAAAGTTTGGTTGATGATTTGATTCAAAAAACTATCGAGCCATGCCGCAAAGCATTAAAAGATGCTGGTTTGGAAGCTAATCAAATTGATGAAGTGGTGTTAGTTGGTGGAATGACTCGTGTTCCAAAAGTTATAGAAGTGGTGAAAAACTTCTTTGGTAGAGAGCCACACAAAGGTGTGAATCCCGATGAAGTGGTAGCAATTGGTGCTGCGATCCAAGGTGCAGTACTAACTGGTGGGATTACAGATGTATTGCTTCTAGACGTTACCCCGCTTTCAATTGGTATTGAAACTTTAGGCGGTGTATTCACACCTATCATTGAGCGTAATACAACCATCCCTACCAAGAAGAGCCAAGTGTTTTCTACTGCTGAAGATAACCAAACCGCAGTCACAATACGTGTGTTCCAAGGTGAGCGCTCTTTAGCAGCGGATAATAAATCTCTTGGTCAATTTAATCTGGAGGGAATTGCACCAGCGCGTAGAGGAATGCCACAGATTGAGGTGACTTTTGATGTTGATGCTAATGCCATCATGCATGTTTCAGCTAAAGATAAATCTACCGGTAAAGAGCAGAAAATTACTATTCAATCTTCAGGTGGTTTGTCTAAAGAAGAAATAGAGCAAATGGTGAAAGATGCGGAAGCTCATCAGAAGGATGATGCCGAGCGTAAAGAGCTTATTGAAGCCAAGAATAAAGCTGACTCTTTGGTCTACTCAGTTGAAAAGAGCTTATCTGAACATGCAGATAAAATTCCAGTTGCGGAAAAAGAAGAAGTTGAAAAAGCAATTGCTGCGGTTAAAGAGGCTATGCAGGGTGAAAACAAATCTTCTATTGAATCTGCAACTGAAGAGCTTTCTAAGGTTTCAATGAAAATTGGTGAGCACATTTACAAACAGGAGGAGAAGGCATCTGCAGAACAACCGCAGGGAGCTGAATCTTCTACTGCGAGTAATGATGAAAAAATAGTTGACGCTGATTATGAAGAAGTGAAGTAAATTTGAGTTTTGATATTAAATTTCCCTGTGGTAACATTTTGCCACAGGGTTTTTTATGAGCATTAAAAAATATAAACTTCCCACTTGCAAAATAATTTTGCTGGTTTAAATAGGTGCAGAACTCATAAAAGGAATATCTATGTACCAACGTTACAGTGAAGAAGTAAAGCTAACTTTTGAAGAAGAAAAAGCTAAGTTTTCTGAAAACCTTAAATTAATGCTTAATAAGCTGCAGTTAGAGATAACGCACAGTTTTGAAATGTTTTCAGCTATTGGGGGGCATTGGGTAAACATCGCCTTTGCAGATTTGCAATCTGCAGATCGGTTTTTAAAAGTGTTTACTGTAACGGAAAGACCTAAAGTAATGGTGTTACATGATGGGTCATGCTTTTGTAACATAAATAAAACTACATTTGATAAAGTTTTTGATGATCTGATTAACAACCGCCATTCAGAAATCGAATCTACAGAATTTGTAAGACCATATGATGATTATCTTTTGGATACAAAGGGACCAGGACATGTCGGCATCATGATTTTTTAACTTTGTACCATTCCTGAGAATGGCGTAAAGCTATAAGACCATGCGAGGGTGACGAGAAGAGTGGGCCGCCACATCGTGAAGGTGCTCCTCTGAGTTGCGAAAATTATTTATTTTCATTATATTTCAACTTGGTATAACACTATCTTCAGATTGATAAGTCTGTCCGTCAAAACTCTGAAATTATCTCGGGAGCTGAGTAATCATAAAATATGCAAACAGCGTCTTTGCGAAAGAGCTTTAGCGATTGCTGACAGGTTGTCATCCCGCACGCAGTTCAGGGATCTTAAGATAAGATTTCATCCGCAGCAGGAATGACCCGAGGGGGCTAGACTGCCACGTCGCAAGCATACTCCTCGCAGCGACGAAAATTAACGTACAAAATCCATAAGCTTTATACCTTAGTAATAGCTTTTTCTTATGGATTTCTCCAGTCATTTTTATGCCTCAAGCCCTTACATTATCATCACAGCTCTTTTGACGGAGAGTATAGTACCCCAGGGCGACCGCATTAAAAATTTTCATATCGTATCTGAATTATGAATAAGGCGTCGTCAAAAAATGGTTAATTAGCATAATGAGTGTCATTGCAGGACCACTACCCTTTTTGTCATCCTCGCGTAGGCGGGGATCCAG
>JAJTHY010000020.1 GCA_021298045.1 Candidatus Jidaibacter sp. | reverse complement strand
TTATGAGCTCACCAAAAAATATCCATATTTTTCGTACCGCCCCGCGCTACACGCTTTTTTATGGGCGGCTCCGAAAAATATTTCTATTTTTTACCAATCTCTTCTACCTACCTCTTAGACACAATTTCTTACACGCTCCCCTCATTTATCCTCTGCCATCGGCTTTGCTAACTAATTTTTACTCTAATTAATTGATATTTAACTTCTTAAACTTTTTTCTCCTACTTCCTATATAAACCATTTACACTATTTACACTATTTACACATACTTAAGTTCACTCCTGGCTACCAACATTTTATGCATTATAACAGCCAGCTTCCTAGCTACTGCCACTATCGCCTTCTTGTTGCCTTTTGTCTTCGCTATCTTCATGCCCCATGCCCTCAGCTTTGAATGCTTTTTGCTCACTATAAGCAACGACTGCGCTGCCTCGTATAGCATGCTTCTACACTCTTGCGGCCCCATCTTCGATATGCCGCCGTGCCTGTTGATCTCTCCAGAGCTATACTGTCTTGGTGTCAGCCCCATATACGCTCCTACCGTTTCAGAGCTCTCAAACCTCGCTGCCTCATCTAAGCTTATTGCATAGGTAACTGCTGTTACCTTACCAACTCCAGGGATTGTCATCAATAACTTGCAATCTTCATCCTCTATTGCATGCTCTTCTATCAGGCTATCCATCTTCTTTAACGATGTTTCTACACTTACCAGGCTGCTCAAAAGTTCTCTTATGCTGGCTTGCACTACCTCGCTTAATTTATCCATTATTAACTCAACTTGCTTGCCAAACGCTTTGCTTCGCCCTCCAAGCTTGATTCCATATATCTTCAACAAACCCCTAATAGTTCCCATGATTTGCTGCCTACTCCTAACCAATTGTCTTCTGCTCACTAGCAAAACCTTCAACTCACAGTTCACATCGCTTTTTATTTTAACCTTCTTATAAAACCCAGCTCTAACCATCGTTGCTATACCTTTTGCATCATTCTTATTTATCCTTGCCGACAACGCTTTTGCCATATGCCTTGCGTCCACGCATATCACATTAAATCCTTGCTCCCTCAACCCTTTGCTTAATGCTATTGATAGCTGACTACTTTCTATACCTAGCACGCTATCTTTTTTATATCCTTTTTTCTCAAGATGCCTACCTATTATCTCCGCCTCACTCTCTACATTTTCTTCCCTCAATATCTTCCCATTTTTATCTATCACACATCTAAATGTTTCTTTTAATGATACGTCTAATCCTATATAATGTTCCATGGTGGTACTCCTTTAATTACAGATTAAAAATTATCTTGATGCTTAAGACCTCGTTTTCGATAATGGTGTATCACCACTTTCTTTTCAAGATGTGCAATTACAGTATGTATTAGATAAAACTAGAGCAGAAAAATTTGAAGCATACCTTAAAACTTCATCAGGTAGAGCATTTGTAAAGAAGAGGATTTAGCGCATTTTAGGCTGATATTAGACCCATACCTCACTTTCTCCAATTTTGCTATTTTACCCTCCAAATCTCTATTTTTAGCCACTATACCTTTCTATCTGGATATCAAAAACGCTTTATGCCCCATGGAATTGTCTAACGGTAAAGCAGCAACTTGAGAGTTGGTAAATATTTGCCTGAGAGATTCTTCGGACATATATTTACTTATCATTATAATTGGGTTAGATGCGGTATCGAGAGGTGCAGTAAGATCAAAATGATCATCCACCCTATAATGGTCATTAAATTTTTTCAAATCGTACAAATAAGGTCGCCCGTAATAAACCATCAAGGCGTATAACTTCCTATCATCGGTTGCCATCACAGCCCCTGCATTAGCTGACTTTAGCTCTGCCACGCTCTCTCCAAGTTTAGCATATCCTTTAACCCTATTTAAGGGATTAAAAGTTTTATCAGGAATCGTATCCATAAAAAAGGGAGCGAGTATAATAATTAGACCTAACCCACAATGTGCAACAATATTATATTTAGCCCAACTAATTTTCCCTAAGCTAACAAAAAGATAAGCGGCGAGGATAGAGCCAGAAACATATGCAGGTGCAGTCCAATTAGCATGAGCTTTGTTTTTGATTGCAAAGAACATTATACAGAAAATTACAGTAAGCATATAAGAAGATAAAAATTTTACCTCTTTGCTTAACGCATTTTTACTTACAATGTTCATCATAGTAAACGGCAGCAAAAATATGCCAAATACAACCAACTGATTTCCTATGAACTTAAGCAGTGCCATTGGGATCTTATAAAAATCAAAACCAGTTTTAACCCCTGCAAGGTCCTGCACATGCATAAAACTTGCAAATCCATTTTGCCAATTCCAATAGAGATTCGGCGCAAATATTAAAAGAGCTATTAGTGTAGCAATATAAGGTCCAACATTACATGCCGCAGGTTTTAGCCTTCCAATCCATAAGCTGTAGATAACAGTTGCAGGCGCTATAAGTATAAAATGATATTTAGTCATAAGGCCGAGCCCTACGCAAATGCCAACTGCACACCAATCTTTAAACTTATTTTCCTCAAGTGCCTTATATACATAGTATAGCGCCAACGCCCATAAAAACATAAGTGGCACATCGGTGGAGATCAACAAGCTAGAAAGAAAAATAGATGGTAGTGTAATAAAAATAAGCGCAGATAACGCGCCAACTATGCTCCCAAAAAGTCTACTGCCTAATATGAAAACCATGCAGCTGGTAAACATATGTATTATCGGGCTAAAAAACCTAACTGCATATTCGGCATCACCAAAGAGCTCGGTGCTTAGTGATATTATTGCTGCTATCATAGGTGGTTTGGAATAGTAGCCGAACTCTAAGTGCTTGGACCATATCCAATATTGCGCTTCATCGGCGTAAAGAGGTAAGCCATTTAGAAATAGCAATATAATACGCAAAACAGTGAGGAGCACTATGAAAGCTATCGCTCCCTTCATCCACGGATTTTCTTGAACAATTATAGTATTTTTAACAGCCGTATTTTTAACCTGCATCTACGCCTCGTTAATACCATAATGCTCAACAGGGTATTCGATATTTAGTTCGCTTCTAACGCCTTTACTCTTTTAACAAGACGACTAACCTTTCTTGCTGCAGCATTCTTTTTGAATACACCTTTGGATGCACCTTTCATAATTTCAGACTCAGCTGCTCTAAAAGCCTCTCTAGCTTCAGCCGCTTTGCCAGGAACTAAAACCTCTTCAAGTTTCTTGATGAAAGTTTTGATACGAGAAAGAACAGATTGATTTCTAATTCTATTATTGAGCGATTGCTTATGAGCTTTGATCGCCGACTTATGATTTGCCATTAATACCTTTTCACTATGAATGACAAGTCTTTTACCAAAAAAACCGCATTTGGTCAAGAGATATTTGAAAGCACTCCCATTCTTACAAATAATTGAACTTACCTTTGTGGCGGTTATGTGTTACAATGTGCGCACGAGTTATTGTTTTGTGGTCTTATGCATTTTATTGATGAAGCAAAAATATATTTAAAATCTGGCGATGGAGGTGGGGGTTGCATTAGCTTTCGCCGTGAAAAATTCATCGAATACGGGGGGCCTAATGGTGGTGATGGCGGCCATGGTGGGGATATAATTTTTGTAGCAAGCAAAGATCTCAACACTTTAATAGACTTTAGGTATAAACAGCACTTCCGTGCTCAGACGGGCGAAGGCGGGAAAGGCCAAAACCGCTATGGAAAAAGTGGGGAGGACATGATAATTACCGTACCACTTGGTACACAGATATTTGCAGAAGATGGCAAAACACTAATTCGTGACATGTCTATAGACGGAGAAAGATTTGTAATAGCAAAAGGTGGCGATGGTGGTCATGGAAATGCTAGATTTAAAAGCTCTACAAATCAAGCTCCTAGAAGGTCGATACCCGGTTGGCCTGGCGTTGAAATGTGGGTTTGGCTTAAATTAAAATTGATTTCTGATGTCGGCATTATAGGCTTGCCTAATGCTGGCAAATCAACGTTTCTATCGGTTGCAACTGCTGCGAAACCAAAGATAGCAGACTATCCTTTTACAACTTTAAAACCCCAATTAGGTGTGGCTAGTATAGGATTTGATGAATTTGTAATCGCAGATATACCAGGCTTAATAGAGGGCGCAAGCGAAGGTCTTGGGCTTGGCGATAAATTCCTGCGTCACATTGAGCGTTGCGCAACGCTATTGCACCTAATAGATGCCTCACAGGAAAATGTTACAGAAGCATATAAAATCGTTCGTAACGAGCTTAACAGCTACTCACCTTTGCTCGCAGATAAAAAAGAACTAGTAGTGCTCAATAAAATTGATCTGCTTGACGAGGAAGAGTTAAGCGAAAAGATCTCTGCCTTAGAGAAACTAAGTGGAGCTGAAGTATTGGTTTGCTCCGCAGCAACTAAAAAAGGCATAGACTCAATATTACTTAGGACTTTGGAAATGATTAATAGCGCCCGCCAGGGCTTAGAGAATTTGCAAACTTAGCCTCGCGCTCAAGGATAAATTTCTGGAAGCTCTCTAAGTTAATTTCGCCTTTCAGCTCTATCACTTGGTTAGATATGCAAGTACTATACTCCAAAATCACCCATAAAGCTGTTTCATACACGCCACTAACTTGGCCACCAACGTAGGTTTTTAAAGACTCACCCTGTTCCTCAAAACGAAAATTTGTAAGAAGGCTTCTAACCGCAAATGGAATGTTTTGTTTAAAAGAGCAGATCCTTTCTACTTTATAGAGATCATTTTCTTCATCTCCATTAGATTCATCATCTATAAACAAATTTCCTTCTTCATCTTTCTCTACATATTTTCCGAAAAAGTTTGTCGTATATTCATCAAAAAAACTTTTAGAGTTTTCTATAGAAGTGAATGCGCATTGAAAAAAGGCCCGAGCTTGATTAACACAAAGAGTATCTGTATAAGCTGCAGGCTGCAAGTAAGATGATGGGGGTACCTCCGAAAGGAATCGCCTTTCTATTTCATAGAACTCACCTCGATTCAGTAAATCAAATAGGCATCGATTTAACTCTATTCTTTCTTTAATCTCTTGCGCTTCTAATACGCGAAGCTTTTCTAGGCAAAACTTTACATATCCCTTGCTGTTAAACAAAAATCT
>JAJTHY010000003.1 GCA_021298045.1 Candidatus Jidaibacter sp. | reverse complement strand
TAGCGAGGATGACTAGTGGTCATAGATATCTTCGGGAGCGTGGGTGGGTGATGCACTGGTATTTACAACATTTAGCTATATTACCCTTAACTTTTTCATAAACTGCTGAACAGTTAGAAAACTTGCTTATAATCGTGTCGCATACCAATCAATTTAATTTTGGCATTTGGTATGGCTAAAACAGTATAAAATGGCATGGTGTTTACTTTTAGTTGTCATTCCGCACCTGGTTGCGGAATCTTAAGATCCCAAGCAGTAGCGAGGATGACTAGCGATTGGGGATGTGTTATGTTTTCATACTCTTTTTATACTGCTTTAGCTATATTAAGTTTTATTCGGTTATGAGATGTTCAGCAATTTAAGCCAATCATTGGGGAAAGTATTCAATAAACTTCGTGGTAGAGGGGTTTTGAGTGATGAAGATGTTGCAGCTGCCTTGCGGGAAATTAGAATCGCATTGCTTGAGGCAGATGTATCTTTGCCAGTCGTAAAAGAGTTTGTAAATAAAATTAAAGAAAAGGCGGTTGGTGCCAACTTAATAAAATCGGTAACGCCTGGGCAACTAGTTGTTAAAATTGTAAGTGATGAACTTATAGAGCTATTGAAAGCCGAAGTAGATGAGCAGGCCCTTAATTTAAAAGCTACCCCACCGGTTGTTATACTTATGACAGGCCTTCAAGGTTCTGGTAAAACTACAACCTCCGCTAAGCTTGCGCTCAAAATTAAAAACCAAAGCAAAAAGAAAATTTTATTAGCATCGCTTGATACCTATAGACCAGCAGCTCAGCACCAATTGGAAACCTTAGGTAAGCAAATAGAAGTAGAGTCGCTGGAAATTATTGATGGACAAAAGCCTTTAGAGATAGCTAAAAGAGCGATGAAATTTGCTGAAATTGGCGGATATGATATCTTGATATTAGATACCGCTGGTCGCCTGCATACCGATACTACCATGATGGATGAATTAAAAGCGGTGAAAGCTTTGGCTAAACCATTGGAAGTTTTGCTGGTAGCAGATTCTCTAACGGGTCAAGATGCAGTAAACATAGCTAAGGAATTCAATGAAGCTATAGGCATAACTGGTATTGTGCTAACCAGAGTTGATGGTGATGCAAGGGGTGGTGCTGCTCTTTCTATGCGTATGGTAACTGGGCAACCAATTAAGTTTATTGGCGTTGGAGAAAAGCCATCTGATTTAGAAGAGTTCTATGCGGATAGAATAGCCTCTAGAATTTTAGGCATGGGTGATGTTGTTGGTTTAGTAGAAAAAGCTCAAGAAGTTATAAATGAAGAAGAGGCTAATAAATTAGCTCTCAAGATGCAAAAGGGAGTATTTGATTTGAATGATTTATACTCTCAGCTAAAAAATATAGGCCGTATGGGGGGTGTTAGCAAATTGATGGGCATGGTGCCTGGTATGGGTAAAATGAAGGATAAATTAAATGATGGTGGATTTGGCGAAAAGAAAATTAAGCAACAAATGGCTATCATTGAATCTATGACTAAGATAGAAAGAAAAAGACCTATGCTTATAAATGCCTCATCCAAAAAACGTATAGCAAGTGGCTCTGGCAATAAAGTTGAAGATGTAAATAGGCTTTTAAAGCAGTATCAAACTATGCTAAAAGTAATGAAGCAATTTGGTAAGATGTCTCCTTCTGATATGGAGAGAATGCAGAGGATGATGAATGTCAGACAATAAAACCCTTTTGAAGCATGCTTATGATGACTTGAGCACAGTGGCTGTGCCACAAGCCACCTCAGAAGTAGAGTTTCAACTGAAAGAAACTAAGGCGCAGAAACTAGCTAAACGCCTACGTGCTAATTTAATCCGCCGTAAACAAGCTATAAGTAAAAATGAAAATGAAGTTAATGGGAGTGTTAATGAAAATAAATAGCATTTTATTAGTTGTGGTGCTGGCCATAATGACCACCTCTTGCAACAAAGAAATTAATGTGCATGGCTTCAATTTTGAGCACGCAGATTTAAGTGTGATTAAAGTAGCGGAAACTTCAAAACAGCAGTTGATCCAAGAAATCGGTAGCCCGACTGCACAATCAGATTTTGGAGAGAAAAAGTTATATTATATTTCTACCAAAACAGAAAAAATAGCATTTTTTGAGCCCAAAGTTCTTGAACAAAAGATCCTGTGCATAAGTTTGGATAACAGTGATATAGTTAAGAAAGTTGATCAATTCACTTTGTCAGACGCTCACAAAATATCTTTTTCAGAAAACTATACTGATATTCAGGGTAACAGCATAACGGCAATGCAGCAGATATTAACCAACATTGGTAAATATAATAAGAAAAAATGATTAGGGCTTTAGTAGTTAGTGATGAAACTTATTTGTTTGATGCTCTTTCATCAATAGAGTTTTTTGGTATTGAATTTTCTGACTCAAAAAATTATTTGCCAGGTTTCGACCTTATAGTGGCGGATACTAGAGTAAAGTCAGAAGATGGTAATGTTATTGAGCTAACCAAGCGCCCCATACTGTTGAATGAAGTTATTCAAGAAATTGAATCCTATTTAAACAACGCTCTTAAGAAGGTTAAGTTTTATGAATATGAGCTGGATCTAATCTCACGTCAGTTGACTTATGAGAGTAAAATAATTCAACTAACTGAAGTAGAATGTAATATTTTAAATGCCTTAATGAATTCTGAAGATTATAGCATCAGTAAGGGAAAAATAAAAACTTCAGTGCTAGGATACAATGAAGAAACGCAAACATCTGCTATAGAAAATCACATATACCACTTGAGGCAAAAATTACATAAATTAGATATTAAGCTTATTATAGAGAAAAGCGAAAACGGATATAAACTAAGCAATTAGGTGCTGTTCAAAAAATTGCTTGAGGGTACTTGAAATATACTTTGCAATGTCTATATAACACCTGTACAAATAACCCAACTTTAATAGGAGAGTAAAATGAACATAAGACCGCTTCATGACAG
>JAJTHY010000033.1 GCA_021298045.1 Candidatus Jidaibacter sp. | reverse complement strand
TATACATGAGGATTTGAGTACCGGAGCGACGACGCAATTTGCAGCAGAAGTAGAGTTTCAGAAGAGGTCTATTGCGCCAAAACATGTTCAGTGAAAAGCTTTCCATTTAAATGATCTAGCTCGTGCTGCAAACACCTTGCAAGCCAAAGTTCATGGTTAGAATTATTGCCATCAACCACAAGTATGTGCGACTTTCCGTTTAGATCCTGGTACTCTACGGTCACGCTTTTGGGTCTTTCTACCAAGCCTTTGACAAAAGAATCATCCGCATCCCTTACTGAAAGACAACCCTCATCAAGAATTACCCGTTCTTCCGACAGGTAAGTCAAGACTGGATTTATCACAAAGATTGGCGAACCCTGCTCTTTAACACGATCTCTTTCAACCGGTACATCAACAATTAAAGCACGAATCAACTTACCAACTTGCACCGCGGCTATTCCTATACCTTGCTCATGATACATGGTTTCAAGCAGTGATGCCATAAACTCCTTAAGCTCGTCATCGAACTTTTCAACTAGCTTGGAAACTTCTCTAAGCCTAGGATCTGGATCTTTTAACACAGGGAGTAATGCCATAAATTAAGCTACTATCTTCACCTTATATTTACTATCATCTGATGCTAAGGTTGCTTCCGTCACAGCTGCTTCTACCAAAGTATTTGCATTTGCCGCATTTTTCAAGTCATTTGCTATTGAATCAGACAACCTACAGCCCTCGTAAATAACTTGAGCAAGAGTAGTTTTAAGGGATAGGTTATTAATGGACTTATACTTACGCACCAATTCTAAAATTACTGCAACATCTTCTCCCATTTTCAGTTTATCTGCATCAAGCAAGTAAGACTCTAACTTAGGCCAAGAACCACGCATGTGCACAGAAGGGCCACCAAACATCACTTCATTCAGCTCCTCAGTTACATATGGCATAAATGGGGCGAATAGATGATAAATAGTTTTAAGCACATGGTGCAAACAATAGATGGCACTTTGTCGAGATTTATGATTTTCCAAAGCTTCATTGTAAATACGAACCTTGATCAATTCTAAATAGTTATCGCACAAATCTTTCCAGAAAAATTCTTCGATAACTCCGCGCGCATCCGCATAATCTAATTTCTCAAAAAGTTCTGTCGCTTGCTCAATAACCTGATGCAGGCGAGACAGTACCCACAAATCTGCGTCTTCAAATATAATGCCAGATTCTACATCCTGCTTTGGCGTACTAACCGCTCCACTAATATTCTTTAAGTGGATGCTAACAAATTTCGATGCATTCCAAAGCTTGGTTATAAGTCTGTTGCCGCTTTTAAAAACATCATCAGAATACGCTATATCAACCCCAAGCTTGGAATTGGAAGCCCAATACCGCACGGCATCTGCACCCTTTTCCACTATCAGAGCCTTCGGCGTTACTACATTACCTTTAGATTTACTCATTTTAGTTTTGTCAGAAGCCAAACACCAACCACTAATCATGAGGCTTTTCCAAGGGATAGAGTTTGCGTGTAAAAGTGACTTTGCAATTGTGTAGAAAGACCAAGTGCGGATAATCTCATGCGCCTGTGGCCTTAAGTCTGCTGGGTATAACTTACTAAATCTTTCACCATCAACTAAAAATTCATCGTTTATACCGCTCGCGTTTATCTGCGGGGTTAAGCTACTGGTAGCCCAAGTATCCATTACGTCCGTTTCAGCAACCACTTCTTCTGCAGTATAACCCTTAGGAAGTGAAATGGTAGGATCACAAGGCAACTGATCAAGATCTGCAAGCAAAATTTTACCCTCTTCCCCTGCCCGCTTAGAATACCAAACTGGGAAAGGCACCCCAAAATATCGCTGACGAGATATGCACCAATCCTGGTTAAGACCGTTGACCCAATTTTCATATCTAACCCTCATATAATCGGGATTCCACTGGCAAGCACGCCCTTTTTCAAGCAGCGCCTCTTTTTGGTCAATAACTTTTATATACCATTGTTGAGTCGGTATTATCTCCAGTGGCGCACCAGAGCGCTCTGCACACTTAACAAATTGAGTTACTTGCGTTTCCTTTATTAGCAATTTAGCTGCTTTAAGTTCTTCTATAATTTTGCTTCTGGCTTCCTTAATAGACATATCAGTGTAAGCGCCAGCATCAACCATTCTACCGTTTGTATTGATAACTTGTTTGAGCAGAAGATTATGTCTACGCCACCAAGTGATATCTTGAATGTCTCCAAAAGTACAGCACATAACAAGACCTGTGCCTTTTTCAATTGCTACTTCATGGTCAGCAATAATTGGCACTTTAATGCCAAATATCGGAGTAATGGCATTTTTACCAGCTAAATGTTGATAGCGTTCATCTTCAGGGTGGTAAAATACCGCAACACAAGCACATATAAGCTCTGGCCTGGTGGTTGCAATTACGATATCTTCTCCATCTTCTGTTTTGAAGACTATATCGTTCATCACGCCTTGTTTTTCTTTATCTTCTATTTCTGCTTGAGCTATCGCCGTGCGGTCCACGATATCAAAGAAGGTTGGTGCTAATCTGCGCTCGGCGAATCTGCGCCTAGCTAAATCTATAAAAGACATTTGTGAAATTTTTGATACCTTACCACTAACGGTTCGGTACTCCTGGCGCCAATCCACACTAAGCGCAATCTCACGGAAAAGACCTCGAAATTCTTCTTCAGCCTCTTCCACAACTTCTTCGCAAATTTTTCGGAAGTCTTCTCGGTGCATTTGCCCAGCTTTGATGTCCTTAATCTTTTCAACTAGGCGCTCAGTGGCAAGGCCGTTGTCATCAAACCCAATTGGGTAAAATACATTGAATCCCATCATCCTTTTGAAACGCGCAACAAAGTCTGTTTGTGTATAACTAAATACGTGCCCCATGTGCAATAAGCCAGATACCGTAGGTGGCGGAGTATCTATTACAAACGATTTCTCTCTCGCTTCTTCCACGTCCCAATTGTAAAGACCAGAACTAAGCCAGCGAGCTTGCCACTTTGGCTCTGTTTTCAGGTGGTCATATTTAGAATCAAACATTTTATACCTCTCATAAATTAAGACTTGGCAAAAGATATAGACGACAGGAAATTTGAAAAAGTGGGAGGGGCAACAATGGAGAGCACCGTAAGCCTATATTAATAGGTGCGGATGCGGAGAAGTTAGATGCGACGCTCCAATTTTTCAAATTAACGGAGTATATACCACCCTTAATGGTTATCTTTTACTTCATGAGCATGAACTTTTATCATCTTATCTGGATTTATAACTGAACCATTTTGGTATTTGTCACCCTTTTTGATTTTATCAACAAATTCCATGCCAGAAACTACGCGGCCAAAAGCTGTATATTGCCCATCCAAATGCGGAGAATCAGCAAGCATAATAAAGAACTGACTGTTTGCACTATTAGGGTTTGCACTTCTAGCCATAGAAAGCACTCCTCTCACATGCTTAATATCGTTGAATTCAGCTTTTAGATCTGGAAGTTTGCTGCCGCCCATGCCGGTGCCTGTAGGGTCACCAGTTTGCACCATAAAGCCATCAATAACTCTATGAAACACAATGCCGTTGTAGAAGCCTTCATCAGCTAATTGCTTAAATCTTTTAACATGCTCTGGCGCTTTTTCTGGATATAGCTCAACCACAACATTACCATCTTTTAATTCTATTACGTACATATTGTCTCCCTTATTAGATTGCAGCGCATGATCCGTAGGCGCAGGCGTAGCAGCTGCCGAAAACGCAGTTGTTATAAATAACGTAAGCGCAGTTATAAAAGTTTTGATCATAGAACATACCTGTTTCCATTAATTACGATCCGGATTTTGCCTCAACCTTCCATTTATAGCAACGATTTTTTTGTTTGATAACTGTTTGAGTTGTGATTAATATGAGTGTAAAATTTATAAGTATAAAATGGCAGGGCATTCACAGTTTAAAAATATTATGCACCGCAAAGGTGCGCAGGACGCAAAAAGAGCAAAAATGTTCACCAAGCTTTTGCGCGAGGTTATGGTAGCGGCTAAATCTGGGCCAGACCCAGACAGTAATTCACGCTTAAGAACAGCTATGTATGCAGCACGTGCTGCCAATGTGCCTAAGGACAGAATAACCGCAGCTGTAAACAAGGCTAGTAACCCAGCTGAAGGTGATAACTTCGAGGAAATCCGTTACGAAGGTTATGGCACTGCTGGAATTGCAATTATAGTTGAGGCCTTAACTGACAATCGCAATCGAACCGCTTCAGAGGTTAGGTCTTCCTTCACAAAATATGGCGGCAACCTTGGCGAATCTGGCAGCGTAAGCTTTATGTTTACCCGCGTTGGATCAATTTCTTACCCCGCTTCTGTTGGCTCGGCTGATGAACTGTTTGAAGCTGTGATTGAGGCTGGAGCGGAAGATTGCGAATCTGATGAATATCAACATCAAATATACTGCGAACCCGATCAACTAAATAACGTTAGGGAATTTTTAGAGGGCAAATTCGGTATGCCAGAGTCTGCTAATTTAACCTGGAAACCAAATACCCTACAAATGCTAAGTGTTGAAGAAGGTGAAAAATTACTTAAAATGCTTGACGCATTGGAAGATTGCGACGATGTTCAGAATGTTATAGGAAATTTCCAATTGCCAGATGAGCTACTTACGAAACTCGCAAAAGACTAAGATACGTGTTTTAGGCATAGACCCTGGCTTGCGCCATACCGGTTGGGCTGTAATTGAGATAAACTCAGGCACTATATCATATGTTGCATCGGGGGTGATTAATACAAATAGCAAGAAGCCCCTAGCTGAACGCCTTGGTGAAATACACAAGAATTTAAATACCATAATACTAGATCACAATACAAGCAGCGCCGCGATTGAAGAAACTTACGTCAATAAGAATTACTCTTCTTCTCTTAAGCTTGCACACGCCCGCGGGGCTGCAATGGTAACCGCTAATGCCTGTGGAGTTGAACTTACCGAATACCCTGCAAAAACTGTGAAAAAGACATTAGTTGGTAATGGAAGCGCACCAAAAGATCAGGTAAGTAGAATGCTTAGTATCATATTGCCTGGTGTTGCAATCAGAAATGAAGACGAATCAGATGCACTAGCAATCGCCGTATGCCATGGATTGCATTGTTGAGCCAGACAATTATACCAAATTTCAAAATATTTTTCTCCACGCACTTCCAGCAATGCAAGATTCTTGAGTATTCTGCCATAAAAAGGTACCAGGATATGGAAACAGAAAAACAAAATACCGTTGCAGACACAATTGAAAAATTCACCCATGATAATCTGAAAAGCTTTGTCATCAAGACTTTTCAAACCTTAAATCCCAATATCAAGTTTGAGGATAATTGGCATTTAGATTTAATAATTCAATATTTAAATGCCATTTGTGAAGGCAGAGTAAAGAGGCTTATCATTAATATTCCTCCTAGGTCATTGAAATCTACAATTATCAGCATTGCCTGGCCCGCTTGGCTGTTGGCGATGGAGCCAAGTAAACGGATAATTGTTGCCAGTTATTCACAAGCCTTAAGCTTAAAGCACTCAGAGGAATGTCGCCTCATAATGAATTCCGATTGGTATAAAAATCAATTTCCGCATACTAGAATAAGGCATGGCTCTAATAGCAAAGGCAAATTTATCACCACTAAAAATGGGTTTCGATTCGCTACCTCAATTGATGGAACATTAACCGGTGAAGGTGCAGATGTTTTAATTGTAGATGATCCTCACACCCCTTTACAAGCCGAGAGCACTGCTGAACGCAACCATGCACTTACCTGGTTTGATCAAACCTTCAGCTCCAGACTTAACGACAAAAAACGTGGTAGCATAGTAGTGGTTATGCAAAGATTGCACACAAATGATCTCTCAGGACATCTTCTTAAAAAGAAGCATTGGACACATCTAAAGCTGCCTGCAATTGCACAAGATGATACTACATATGAGTTTGAAACCCTCAAATATAAAAGACAAGCTGGAGAGCTGCTTAATGCTAAGCGAGAAAACCTTTCTGAGATAGAAATGGCAAAAGTTGAACTAGGGTCTTACGCTTTTAATGCGCAATATTTGCAAGAGCCAGTTAGACTTACTGGAGGATTAATTAAATATTCATGGCTACAAAAATCAGATACGATACCGAAATCTTTTGACTTCATATATCAAAGTTGGGATTGCGCAGTAAAAATTAAAGCGATGAACGATTTTACTGTTTGCACCACCTGGGGCATTAAAGATAATAAATATTACTTGCTTGATGTTCTTAGAGAAAAGTTAGAATTCCCTGAATTGAAAATAGCTTTGTTCAAAGCAGCTGACAACTATAATCCAAATGCCGTTCTGATAGAAGATAAAGCATCTGGGCAAGCCCTTATTCAAGAATTGAAAAAAAACAGTCATTTGCAAATAATTCCTATACTCCCAACCAAAGATAAATTCACCAGGCTTTTGTCGGTATCTAGTTTTTTTGAAAGCGGAAACATCTTGTTGCCAAGACATGCAAGTTGGCTGCATGAATATGAATCAGAGCTCACCAATTTTCCCAATGCCGAGCACGACGACATGGTTGACTCCACTTCCCAATTCTTGGAATGGTCTATCAGCAAAGGTATTAAGAACAGGGCTCTCAGAGCGTTTTAGCTATAGTATGATCCAGGGCGACCGCATTAAAATTCAGAAGCAACGGCGTTACAACACGAACATGGATAAAAGCTTCAATTAATACCTTGTAATTTAAAGCAAAAACCTCTAAAATCTTCGCTGTGAATGTGGCGCTCCATCTACTCATAGTC
>JAJTHY010000094.1 GCA_021298045.1 Candidatus Jidaibacter sp. | reverse complement strand
TGGCTCTGTTGCAAAAACCTTCAATGGCAGCAATAGATCTTTGATCTTTTAAGACTAAGCGGTGTAAATATTGAATTCTCTTTCAACAAGACGTATTTCTCCCTTGAGGCCTTTTTCATATTGCCAGCAGTTCATCTGTCCTTTCTTGAAGGCTCGCATTACCTCGAATCCTTTTATGGTGGCGTAGGCGGTCTTTAAGGATTTAAATCCCCGTACTGGATTAATAAGTCGCTTGAGCTTTCCATGGTCGGCTTCAATAATATTATTCAAGTACTTAACCTGTCGGTGTACCGTATTTGCTGGACACTTGCCCTCCTTCTTGAGCTCATCAATCGCCGCTGCGTAAGTTGGTGCTTTATCTGTGTTGATCACCATCGGGTGAGCCCACGATTTTATCGATTTAAGGGCCTTGCCAAGGAACCGTCTGGCCGCCTTTATATTACGGGTGGCAGAGAGATAAAAATCAATCGTGCACCCCATTTTATCAATGGCTCTATAGAGATAGGCCCATTTCCCCTTTACTTTTACATATGTTTCATCCACTCGCCAACTGTATCCTATACTAGGCTTCCAGCGCCAACGTAGCCGCTTCTCCATCTCCGGTGCATAATGCTGAACCCACCTATAGAGCGTAGTATGATCAACTTCAAGACCTCGTTCCAGCATCATTTCCTCAAGTTCTCGAACTGATCCCATACTTGCAGTACCACCGCTCGCACCCAAGTATCATCTCGCCCCGATAATGACGCCATTTAAAATCTGACATAACCACCTACCTTCGCTTTGATCAATTCTCCTATTTTGCCAGATTTCGCAAGTTTTTGCAACAGAGCCCTCAAAACCGCAGTTGTAAGAACGCTAGCGCGTTTGTGGTCAAAGCGAGTTTTGCCTATCATAAATTATCTTTTTTATTATTATATAAGCAGGTATTACATCTAAAATTATATCTAAAAAATTAGAAAAACGCAAATCATTTAATTAATAAACACTTATTTCACCATCATTGGATATTATAAACATTTTGCCATTTGCAAATATTGGGCCTATGTATACATTTTCCGCTATCTTAATGATTTGTTCTATTTCCCCATCACCTATATTAATCTGCATCAAATCACCTTTATTATTACTTAAATATACATACCCATCTACCACCACTGGATTAGAAACATAAAGGTCCACTATGGCCTTACCTTCTTCGTCTTGCTTAGATAAATTAACAATCCAGTAAACACTGCCATCTTGCATGTTTAAACATACCAGATCGTTAGCATTAGAGATAAAAAATAGAGTATCTCCTGATAACCAAGACTTAGAAGTAGCAGCCACATCTTTATTCCAAACTGTATCGCCAGTATCCAAATTGATTTTGAATATGTTACCTTTTGAATTTGATGTAACCAAATAGTCATGCCCTAAATGGACTAAGCTATTATTATTAAAAACATTCCTAGCTATCAATCCAAAATTTTGTTGGTTTACTAGGCCATTAGACCACACTTCTTCACCCGTTAGTTTATCTATGGCTACGACTTCATCATTACTAAATTTTGCTATTAGAAGCTTTCCGCTTTCCACCGGACTTGAAACTGAGAGCGAGTTTATATCCTCGTAGTTAGAGATGTGGGTCCAAACGCTACTGCCATCATTTTTATTTAAAGCATAAATTTTATTATCTATGGACTGAATAATGACTAAATCATCTACAATAAGTGGAACCGATCTAATTGGGCTGGAAAATGTTGCCTCCCAAATAATCTGGCCATCCTTCTCATTAATAGCTATTACTTTGGCAAGCCCCGCAGTTGCGTAGATTACATCACTATCTTTCTTCAAGCCTCCAACCAAAAACTTGTTTAGCATAATATCAAAAAATCCTCTGCTTTCCTCTTGAGAAAAGAAAAGGTTAGTCCAAATTTCTTGCCCAGATTCTAGGTCGTACGAATGCACAACACCATCTGCAGACATGGCTATTAAATTAGATGCATTGATAATTGGGAAAGATGCTTTAACCAGAAAAGTTTGTTCCGAGTAAGCTAATGAGTTACTCGGTTCTGCCCTAAAATGCCAACTCAAATTTGCCGCATTATGGGGAAATTGATTAAATGCACCATTCCACTCCAAATTAATTTTGGCGTAAGGTATGTTAATTTTAGATTTTTCTTTAGTAACAACTAGATCTTTGCTTCTAACCACAAGTGGGACCCTCTCGCCAGGCATGTCTAGCTTTTTATCCCCACCAAACCAACTATCTGACCCGCAACAACACAGAGATACTAACATAAAAAACATTAAGCTAAATCTTGAAATCTGCATATGGATTAATTGATGTATTTTGATAGTAAAATATACTTATTTTGCATTTAAGCAAGCCTCAAAAGGAGAACCTTATGCCAAGACTTCAAGAAAATGGAGGCAAGCAAATAATTGCTCTATTGAAGGAAATATCTAAAGAGCAATGTCATAATACCCGTCATTGTTCCGACAAGGGTTATCGCGATGCCGATGAACCATTTAAGAGTTTCATTTTTGCTTTTTTCTATTTCGCCTCTTACCTGCGCAACTTCAATTCTCACGTTAGCAATATCTATACTAAGTTCCGTAAACTTAGAATCAAGCTTTTGCTCAACCGCTGTTATCTTAGAATCAAGCTTTTGCTCAACCGCTGTTATCTTAGCATCAAGCCTTTGTTCAACCCCTGTTATCTTAGCATCAAGCCTTTGTTCAACCCCTGTTATTCTGTCATCAAGCTTTTTTTCTGTTCCTATAAGATCAGCTTTGGTAGCAAGATTGCTAAGGTCATA
>JAJTHY010000095.1 GCA_021298045.1 Candidatus Jidaibacter sp. | reverse complement strand
TGATAAAGAATTAACTATAGCAGTATCCCACTCCAAAATAGGGGGCAAGGCGTTGGGTATAAAAGCACTATACCCTTGGGGTAATTTTATGACTCGCCCTGAAGGTGAAGCAAATATATCCATCTAATCAAAAACAATACTTGATATTATGCCTAGCGTAATCGTTATTATCGAAATAGTCAATATTCGATAATAACGCATTTCCTTATCACCACTGGTGAGAATAAGGTTATCTACAACCCTTCAAAAGCATATCTATGTCTGCACTTGGCTCACAAGTAAAAGACAGTTCCTCACCAGTTTTAGGATGCGAGAATGCAAGCTTATATGCATGCAGCGCTTGCCTACCAAAGTTTTTCACAAGAGTTACCTGCTCTTCCGAAAGAGCATTAAGATTAAAATTTTTACCTTTACCATATGTTTGATCTCCAACTATCGGGTGCCCTACATGATCCATATGCACGCGAATTTGATGGGTGCGTCCAGTTTCTAATGAGCATTCCACTAATGATAATGAACCTTCGGCAAAGGTTTCTAAAGTTTTATAATGGGTAACAGCTATGCGCCCACCCATTCGCTTTACACACATTCTTTTAGGGTCTCGCTTACTTCTACCATATTGTGTTTTAATTGTCCCAAAAGCCTGGTTTAGCATGCCATAAACCAATGCCAGATAGGTGCGCTTTATATTCCGCTCGGCAAGCATTTTAGAAAGCACATGGTGAGAATCATCATTTTTTGCGATTACCATAAGGCCAGAAGTATCCTTATCAAGCCTATGTACAATGCCAGGTCTTTGCGGGCCTCCCACAGTAGAAAGATTGCCAGCATGAGAGCCAATGAGAGCATTTACTAAAGTATCAGAATAGTTGCCGGCACCAGGATGCACAGTGAGCCCAGCGGGTTTATTTATTACCATTAGATCATCATCTTCAAAAACTATCTCAAAATTTATTTCGCTATGCGGGGCAAGTACAAAACTTTGTTTCTTAGGCATTTCCAAATTTAAGGTATCGCCATCACATAATTTTAGATTTGATTCTTTAACTACCTTACCGTTCACACGCAAAGCCCCAGATTCAATAAGTCTTTGAATTTTTGTACGAGACAGTTCCAAAATTTTTTGTGCCAAAAAGCTATCAATGCGCACTTTGCCATCTTGCTCATTATAGATTATGGTGTAGATTGTTGATAAATTGTTTGTTTGCATTATGAAAAAAAGGTCCGATATACAATTCCTGAAATTCTTCGTTTATATGCTTGGGTTTGTATTGGTGTTTGCAACCTTATTCCTCACATATATAGCTTATAAAAAAAACTTTGGAGCTATTGTAGACCAAATTGAGACAAAAAACAAATGCTCCAATTTTAATTTGGATGTAAGTGGTAAGGTCCAAAACATTTCTATGGAGAACGGTTTTATATATGTAATATGGCGAGATGAAAGCGGGGCATTTAAAGTATCAATACATGACTATTGCAATGGTAATTTAATTAATGAAATCTCAATAAAAGACATTAATGATTATAAATCCTTACCACATAAGCAAGATGACGAAAACCAACCTGACGATAAAAATATTTTGAGCTAAGGAAAATGAAGTGCCCATTTTGTGCATTTTTAGATACGCAAGTTAAAGACTCCAGGCCTTCTGATGATGGCATGTCCATCAAGCGCAGACGCCAATGCCCTAGCTGCGGGGCGAGGTTCACAACCTTTGAAAGGGTCGAAAACAGGGAGATAAAAATAATAAAGAAGAATGGAGAAGTCAGACCATTTGACATCAATAAGTTGATCAGATCTATAGAAGTCGCCACAAGAAAGCGCCCAATCAATTCTGAAAATGTGGACGAAATAAGCTCTAAGATCCTAAAAAAACTTGAAAAATATGGCGAGGGCGAGGTCCCATCAAAAGTGGTTGGTCAGTTGGTTATGGAAGGGCTTGCTGAAATAGATGAAGTCGCATGTGTTAGGTATGCATCAGTTTACATGGATTTTAACAAAGCTACAGACTTCGGCCAGTTTATCTCAAATTTGAGGAAAGAAAATGAAAAAGGGTGATGTGATTGCAATGGCTGCAGGCGGAACGGGGGGGCATTTCTTTCCGGCTCAGGCGCTCGCGGAAGAGCTATTAGAGCATGGTTATAAACCACTTTTAATATGCGATCAACGAACCAATGAGTTTCTGCGAGGCGGGCTTGCAAAAATAGATAGCTTAAAGATTTTTGCACCAAAACCTGGTAAGAGTGCAATTTCTAATGCGTTGAACTTCTTAAAGCTTATCCCGGTGGTTTTTAGACTAGCGCGCTTATTTAAAGATAAGGGAGTGGTTGCAGTGGTGGGATTTGGCGGCTATCCATCTTTCCCAGCATTAATGGCGGCTCTGCGTTTGCGCATCCCAATTTATACACATGAACAAAATGCTGTGGTGGGTAGAGTCAACCGCACTTTTTTACCGTTTGCAAGCAAGCTATTTTTATCCTTCCCACATACAACGAAGTTGCCTGCAAAACATGCTCACAAGTCTATTGTGGTTGGGAATTTAGTGCGCAAGAGTGTATTAAGCTTTTCGCAAAATAAGATAGCTGATCATAACTCCTTTAATATTCTGGTAATTGGAGGGAGTCAGGGTGCCAAAATTTTTAGTGATGTTGTACCATTTAGCATTAAATTGCTTCCAGAAGAGCTTCAGACCAGGCTTAAAATTCACCAGCAAGCTAGGAACAATCTAGTTATGGAAACGAAAAGGCTTTATAAAGCAACAAAGTCGCAAGTAGAAGTTCGTGGCTTTTTCGAAAACATAGGTGAATTGATGGCAAATGCTGATCTCATCATTTGCCGTTC
The DNA here is from genome assembly GCA_021298045.1 of Candidatus Jidaibacter sp. Lineage (GTDB taxonomy): Bacteria > Pseudomonadota > Alphaproteobacteria > Rickettsiales > Midichloriaceae > JAJTHY01. Next base: position 9,997 of record JAJTHY010000095.1, on the reverse strand, counting down.
TGGAGCATCTACTGTTACAGAAATTGCAATAATGGGCAAGCCAGCAATTTTTATACCTCTTAAAATTGCAACGGATAATCATCAATACTACAATGCTAAACTTTTAAGCGATGCAGGGGGCGCAATCATAATTGATGAAAGCTCCTTGACGGCAGAACTGCTAGCAACCACTTTGGCTGAAATTTTAAGCTCTCCAAAACGGATGCAGGGTATGGCTAAAAAATCTGGGAAAATGGCTATTTTAGGTGCTGCAGAGAAGATACGAAAAGCTATGGGAGCGATTTGATTCTTGAATACTCCGTCAATTTTTCAAGTTAATGGAGTATAGCTAATCCCTTATAAAATGGCTATGAAAATACAACAAATTTCCGCCCCATAGTCATCCTCGCTATTGCTTGGGATCTTAAGATTCCATCCGCAGCAGGAAGACAATTAACATGACTCTTTTATACGGCTTTAGCTATAGCTAAAACTCAAGCCCCTGTATATAAGGATAATTTATCTCAACAGCATATTTTTGGCGAGCGCTACCTAAGATTTGCGCCATCAAGTCGCTAGGTGTGCTTTGCATAATTTCCATACTTACATAGGGCCGTTTTTCTGCTAACTGAGATAAATCCGCATCTATTATTTCCGAAACTTGCGCAATTATATAATCGCCTTTTTCATCTTTTATAGGATGGGTATAACCATTTGCATCAAGAGAGAATACTTCTTTCAAAAATTCCGGAGGTAGCTTTTTGCTAATTTCTGAGAACATAGATATATTTATCACTCTAGCAGGGGAGAGATCAAATGTTTTAACCACTTCCTCCATCTTTTTGCCAGAAACCAGTTCTTTGTAAATAGTTTGGCCTATATCATTTAATTTAGCTAACACCTTTTCTTCTTGCCAAATCTTTATAACTTCAGGTTTAACATCCTCTAAGCGCTTAATTGTTGAGGGATGTATTTTGTCCACCCCCAAAACAAAATAGCTATCTTTTCCTTCTATAGGCGTAACCATGGAAACATCTTTTTCATTAGTAGTAAAAGCAGTGTTTTTAAAACCTTGAGATCTCATCATGCCGTTATCATCAGCTATTGAAGCTGAAGAAATTTTCTCTACCTTTAAGCCAAATTCATTAGCAAGATCAGCCAAAGACTTGCCGGAAAGGATTTCCTTATCGATATTTTGTGCCATCTCATTGAGCTTATCATACCTGCGCTCCTCTATATAAGCCTTCTTCATAGCATCTTTAACTTCGGCAAATTCTTTAGTTTTACCAGGTATAATTTCTTCCACCATAAATATATGATAGCCAAGCGGTGAATTTGTGGCTCTTGAAATTTCACCCTTTTTCAAACTGAAAATAACCTCTGCAATGTCAGCGCTTAATCCACTTCTTGTGATCTCACCAATCAGAGAAGTTTTTTTATCAGGAAAATTTTTCTTCATCACTTCGTCAAATTTTTGTCCTGAATTTATCTCTGCAATCGCGGTATCAGCGGAAGCTTTGTCTTTGAAAATCATTTGATGAACTTTGCGTTTCTCAGGATCCGTAAAACTTTGCTTTTTACTTTTGTAAATATCCATAAGCACTTCATCTGTTGGAGCGTTTTCAATAATGCCATCAAGCCCAAAAACAAGGTAAGAAACATCCCTTTTTTCTGGAATAGTAAACCTGGTTTGGTTGGAATCAAAAACTGCTTTTAGCTCTAGGTCACTCGGCTCATCTTTATACATAGCCCCAATTTTTGAGATAGTTACCATTTTAACGACCCGTGTTTGCCCCCTCGCTTTCAATAGGGCATCTGCACGTAATGTGGAATCAAGCCTTAATGCTTGCATCAGTAGCCCAAGATTTTGCAGACTTAGATCCTCTCTCAATAGCTCAATAAACTTTCCTTCACTCATATTTGCAGCGCGCAAGTAAGAATCAAAAATGTTCTTATCAAATTTTCCATCAGTGGCAAACATTGGCATAGCTGCTATTTCAAACTTAACCATGTCATCGCTTACGGCAAAGTTCATGTCTTTAGCTAGTTGTTTTTGCAGCAAAGTATTTACAAGTTGGTTAACTATTAATTGCTTCAATTGCGGATCATTCATTTCTTCTTTAGTGAACTCATGGCCAAATTGTTGCTGAACGCCTGCTATTTGCTCGCGATATAAGTTGTTGAATTCAATCTCATTAATTTTAGTGTCTCCAACTTTTATGATGCTACCACCAGAGTTTGTACGCAGCATGTCACCCACGCCCCAAACCACAAAGCTAAACAGCAACACAATCATCAAAGCTTTGATTATTAAGCTATTTGATACCTTTCTAAAACTCGCTAGCATTTATACCCTCATGCAATTTTCTGCCAAGCACCAGATGGTGCCTGCTGATATTCAATAACTTCAATTTTCTTTGTTTGCAACTGTTGAATGAAAGGATTCACCTTTTCTCTGCCTTCTGTATAGCTGTACATATATATCATTTTTTCAAAATCAGTAAAGGAATCTGGTAATAAGGGGTCCAAACAAACCAGTATATTTGCGTTATTAACGTTGTGCAGATCAGAAGTTAGCACCACAGGCGTTTTAGAAGCTATTTCATCATCCTGGAAAACATGAGGCAAGAAAGATAGCTGCTCATAAGTCCAAAGGATTTCATCCATTCTTTGCAACAACTCCTTGTTACTACTGTATATTAAAAGTTTATTGGATTTAAGCCAAATGGTTTCAATAAGTTTAGCCAAGCCTTTAGCAATATCTGGAAGAGCGGACTGATATATAATAGCCTGCATTACTTAGCCTCCGTAAAAGAATCACCTAAATATATTTCCTTAACTTTTTGATTACCAATGACTTCTTCGGGTGTGCCTTCCAGCATTACGGACCCATCATGAAATATATAGGCTTTTTCAATGATGGAAAGTGCATCCCGAACATTGTGATCTGTTATAATTATACCGATTCCTAAATTCTTCAGCTGCAGAATCAGCTCTTTTATTTCATGAACAGCAATCGGGTCAATCCCCGCTAAAGGTTCATCCAGAAGTAAAAACGATGGATCCATGGCTATAGCCCTTGCAATTTCTACACGCCTACGCTCTCCACCAGAAAGCGCAATTGCGGATGCATGTCTTAAATGGGTTATGGAAAATTCTGCAAGTAATTCATCTAATCTATGCATACGCTGCTCTTCATCTTTAATATGTAACTCAAGAATAGCTAAGATGTTTTCCTCAACTGTAAGTCCTCTAAAAATCGATGATTCTTGCGGTAAGTAGCCAATTCCTAATCTAGCCCTTTGGTACATAGGTAAAGATGTTATATCTATGTCATCTAAAAGAATTCTCCCAGTATCAGGAAGTATTAGCCCTGTTACCATATAAAAAGACGTTGTCTTCCCCGCGCCATTAGGGCCTAGTATTCCTACTATTTGGCCAGCGTGTACAGCAAAGCTCACATCTCTTACTACTCTTCTGCCTTTGAATGATTTTCCAATGCTTTCAACTCTTAAGCTTACACTCTTGCTCTTCATTTTTCTTTACCTTTTTGCACTATATGCGCCTTAACTCGCTTACTTTTATTATTGCTCTTTAGTAAACTTTCACCAGTGGCCTTGATATGCACAAGTTCATCTCCGGTTAATACACTACCTGCTTGCTCTAACACGACATTACCTCGTAATATAAAGATGCCTTTTGCAACATCGTATTCCCCTTTGGATGCTGTGGCATGGTCCGCCTTATTTCTTATGTCTACATCATCATTAAAGTAGATGTACTTAACATTCGACTTCTCAGCCCCATCTAAGGCCTTGCTTTCTTTTTTCTCAAAGAATACTTCCATGGTCTTGCTCTTCACCACCAGGTCGTCCTGCGTTGCTATAACATCACCAGTAAATACTGCTTTATTTTCAACATCTAAATAGCGTACTTCATCTGATAAAATTTCGATTGGCGATTTAGAGTCCTGCGCTAGTTCTGCCGCATAACAATTTAATGCCGGAAACACGCAAAGCATTAGGATTAATAGCCTCATAAAACCCATTTTAAAAGAATACTCGCAAGCAACATTAATACTGATTTGACTTTATTCCAACCCTTTTGTATAATTGGTGCCCAAATATGTTCTTATCAAAAAGTATGGGATTCAACTTTTATCAGTTTCAAACAATCGTCCGAAAGCGCTGAGCGCCTATGATCCCTTTACGCGCAAATCTACATTTTCAAAAATTAAATCAATTTTACATAGTATTGCAAAATGTCTCACGATAATCAAAAAATTGGCTTTTGGCCTCTTACATCTCTTGTTACTGGTAACTTAGTAGGGTCTGGAGTTCTTCTGCTTCCAGCAACACTCGCCAAATTTGGCTCCATAGGTATTTTAGCCTGGGGAATCACTGTGCTGGGCGCTATGATTCTAGCACTTATCTTCGCGGAGCTCAGCCATAAAATAACCAAAGGTGGGGGGCCTTATGCTTTTGTTTCTTCCGCATTTGGAAAAAATTTTGGATACATAATTGCATGGGGTTATTGGACATTTTCTTGGTTAAGCAATGCAGCGCTGATCGCGACAGCAGCAAGTTACTTCTCCATACTATTTGGAGGATTGGATAAGGCAGCAATTTTAGCGTTAGAAATTGGGATGTTGGCCATGATAACAGCCTTTAATATGTTTGGTATAAAAACTACAGGAAGAGCTGAGTTATTAATAACGGTTATTAAAGTTATTCCACTTATCATAATTCCAATAGTTGGTATGTTTATTATTGATATGAGCAACTTTCCTGCCTTAAACTTAACCGACCAACCTTTGCATTTGGCTCTTAACTCGGTTGCATTTATCACAATTTGGGCGTTTGTTGGTCTGGAAAGCGGAACCGTGCCTAGCGGAGAAGTTGAGCATCCTCGTAAAACCATCGCACTGGCAACTATAACAGGTACACTTATTGCCGCCCTAATTTACGTATTAGGTACTATTGTGGCTTTTGGAGCGATTCCTAACGAGCAATTAGCCTCCTCTAACGCTCCTTATGCAGAAGCAGCATCGATGATATTTGGCGGAGAGTCTTGGGCTATTGCAATCTCCATCGCAGCAATTATAATATGCATAGGGTCATTAAATGGTTGGACTATAGTGGTAGGTAGGATTGCGCAATCTGCTGCAAATGATGGTTTATTTCCAAAATTTTTCGCGCGCACTAATAAAGCAGGCACGCCTGTTTGGGCAATTTTAGTTTCATCTGCCCTTACTATCCCATTCGTTGTTATATCGTTGGATAATAAATTAATCGACCAATTCAACCTAGTTGTGGATATAAGCGTAACATTCATATTGCTTGTGTATTTATCCTGTATTTTTGCTTTCTTTAAACTTACTCATAATGATGAGGAAATGGTGTTGTACAAAAAGGTAATTGGCATATTAGGGCTCGCCTTTGTTTCTTGGGCACTGCTAGCCACTAACCACATGTTGCTTGCTTCCTCTTTGGCGATTGCGGTCTCTGGCATTCCTATGTGGCTTTACCAAAAATATACTACCAAGCACTAAAAATAATTCACATTTCAGGCTGCCTGCTATATTACTTAATACATTGATATAAAAGTAAAAAATATGCAGGTAGCAGTTTTAGGAGCTGGCGTTGTTGGTGTTAGCACCGCTTATTTTCTCGCAAAAGCCGGATTAAAGGTATTAGTGTTTGAGCGCGAGCCACAAGCTGGAATGCAGTGTAGCTATGCAAATGGTGCGCAATTATCTTACAGCCATGCTGACCCTTGGGCCACCTATGGCAATGTTTTTAAAGCTATTAAATGGTTAGGGCAAAACAACGCTCCACTTTTATTGCGTCCAAGGATAGATCCAGATATGTACATATGGATCATGAAATTTTTACTTAATTGCTCACAAACCAAAGTAGAGGCTAATACTAAAGCCATATTAAATTTAGGGTTTTACAGTAAAAAAGTTCTGCATGAACTCATGCAAGAGGAGAACATTAACTTCGACTATTCTGCACCCGGAATATTACACATTTTCAAATATGCAAAAGAACTGGAGCAATGCCAAAAGCTTTTTGATAAATTTCGCAGCATGAAGAAAGAGGTAGAATTCAGAGAATTATCTAAATCTGACTGTCTGAATTTTGACAGTGCCTTGGAGCACTTAATGAAAGGTCGTATCGGTGGCGTGTTATGCAGCGCTGATGAAGTGGGTGATGCCTTCAAATTTACACAAGAGTTAGTAAAAATTACTGAACGCATGGGGGTAGAGTACCATTATGACACCGAAGTGCTAGGCTTGCGTAACAATAAAGCAAAGATTGCATCCATAATTTTAGAAGATAAAGAAATAGAAGTTGATGCTGCGGTTGTCTGCCTGGGTGCCTATGGAAACCTCTTTCTGCGTAGGCATGGTATAAATTTACCAATTTACCCTATGAAAGGGTACAGCATATCAATCCCAACATATGATACCTCCATTTGCCCAAAAGTAAGCGTTACCGACCAACAAAGAAAAGTGGTGTTCTCTCGAATAGGTGACACTTTTAGAGTTGCAGGGACCGCAGAGTTTGCAGGCTATAACCATGAGATTTTAGATGAGCGAATTGCCCCGATAGTAGCTACCAGCAAAAAGTACTTTCCAAAAGGTGGAGACTATTCTCATTACAGCGCATGGGCCTGTCTCAGGCCACAAACACCACATAGCTATCCATATATAAGCCGTACCAGCTTTAAAAATTTGTACGTAAACATAGGGCATGGCAGTTTAGGTTGGACACAAGCATTAGGCAGTGCAAAAGCAATAGCTGGCCTTGTTTCCAAGAAAACCCCAGAGTTCGATTTAACTCCATATTTAACAAATAAATAATATTGTTATTAACATAATTGCAATTTATAAAAATGCAGTATGTAATAAATAGATATCAATATGTTATGGAGATATCTATGAGACCATCAAGCAATATAAAATACTGTGTGTTAAGTATAGATGGTGGCGGGGTTCGCGGCATTATCCCCGCAAGATTATTAAAAGAAATAGAGGTGCGTACCGGAAAGCCAATACCAGATTTATTTGATTTAGCTTTAGGAACATCTACTGGTGGGTTGATTGCCATCGCTTCCGCTTGTGACTTCAATTCCGATGCTATGATCGATTTATATCAAAATGGCAGTGCTAAAATTTTCCCATACTCAGCAATGCGTGCTATTTCAACCTTAGGGGGCTTAGAAGGTCCTAAATATGATAGAGAGGCCCTAGATACTTTATTAGAAGAATATTTCGGTGATAAACTACTTTCTGAAGCAAAATTCCCAATTTGTGTCACTTCTTATAACTTAGATACTGCTAGTCCTGAAATCTGGTCTAGTCAAGATGTTAAAAAAGGTTTGTCCGCAGATGCCAAGCTTAAAGATCTAGCAGGCGCTACCAGTGCTGCACCTACGTATTTTGCTCCAAAAGAATTTCAAGATTGCAATGGCGTTGTTCACCACGCTATTGATGGGGGGATGTTTCTCAACAACCCACAAATTCTTGCCATTGGAGAGATTCTAAAACACAATCCTGAAATCAGTAGGGAAGATATCTTGGTAATATCTATTGGAACTGGTAATGTGGAATTAAAGTGGGATGTTGAGGCATTAAAAGACGCAGGCATTCTAGGATGGGTAAAAGGTGGGAGAATCATAGATGTTATGATGGATGGGAATACGGATTTCTCAGACTTAACTGCGGCTATTGTTTACCAAAATTATCACAGATTGCAAATCAATCTGCCTAAAGAATTAGGAGAAATGGATAACACCAGTGAAGAAAATCTTACTGCATTGTTAGGAAAAGCTGAGGAATACATTGCGCAAAATAATTGTTTGTTTGATGAAATTGCTCACGAGCTTAGCTGTAGTTTAGTGTCACGTGGGGATGTGGATTTAACAGAAATGGCCGCGTGAAATATAGCTAGCCCCTTATAAAATGGGTATGAAAATCAAGAATTTTCTCATAAATTTTTGCCTATTTTACGCATGGAATATAGATATATTTCAAAGGCAAAATAGGTGAAAATTTATTGAAAAGGCGCAGCATTAGCGTATCCATTTCATAAGGGATTAGCTATAGTTTGGCTTAACCTTGGTTCGCAAGTCTTTCTGCTTGGTCTTTGGCAACCAGCGCATCGATAAATTCATCTAGCTCCCCCTCGTAAATTACCTTAGGCAATTTATAAAGGGTGAGCGGGATGCGATGATCTGTAACCCTACCTTCATGGTAATTATATGTGCGGATGCGCTCAGACCTATCGCCGCTACCAACTTGCCCTTTACGCATAGCAGACCTTTCAGAATCTCTCATCTGGCGTTCGTTGTCATAAAGCCTAGAAAGCAAAATTTTCATAGCCTTGGCTTTGTTTTTATGTTGCGATTTTTCATCCTGCATACTTACACAAACACCTGTTGGTATATGAGTAATGCGCACAGCACTATCGGTTGTATTTACGTGCTGACCGCCAGCACCACTAGCGCGATACACGTCTATTCTTAAGTCGCTTTCATTCAATTGGATATCCACCTCTTCTGCCTCTGGCAAAACAGCAACTGTTGCGGCTGAGGTATGAATACGGCCACTAGTTTCAGTTTCTGGAACGCGTTGCACTCTATGTACACCAGATTCAAATTTAAGATTAGCAAATACATCTTTACCAGAGATAATAGCTTGAGCTTCTTTACATCCATCCAAACCAGTTTGTGCAATTGCAACCACTTCAAATTTCCATCCCTTACGGTCCGCATATTTGTTATACATGCGAAATAATTCAGCAGCAAACAGTGCAGCTTCCTCTCCACCAGTGCCCGCACGAATTTCTAAGATAGCATTTTTATGATCTGCTGCATCCTTTGGCAATAATTCAATTTTTATTTTATGCTCTAGCTCTTCAATGCTTGCTTTAAGGGTTTTGATGTCTTCGGCAACTATGTCCTTAAGCTCTGCATCTAAACCAGGATCTTTTGCTAATTCTTCAGAATCTCTTAAGTCATTAGCTTGCTTTACATATTGCTGCCCGAGAACCACTACATCTTCTAGATCTGCCCTTTCTTTGGCGATTGCTGCATACTCCTGTTGGCTCATGGATGATGGATCCATCATTTTATCACCCAAAGCAGCGTGACGAGCAATAATTTTTTCTAACCTTTCGCTAAGAGCCATTGTATCAAAATCAACTAATTCGGATAAGAATATAGCCCAAGTCTACTAAATTTGCAATGCGGGATGTGATGACAGGGAATGATTGCTAAAAATCTCCCTGCGCCACCCTCTTGAAACTTTGCAGCCTTCAGCCTTACCGTTTGCAAGGGCTACTAGATCATTTCGATTAGCAAGCAGCGATGGTGCTATACCTAAGCGCTTGGATTCCTCAAACAAGAAATTTTTCAGTTTGTTGTATATTTCTTTATCTGCATCTTCCCTTCTGTAGGAGCTCAGTAAATAAGACTTAACGGTAGCGTGTATCTCTGGATGCTCTGCCTGCCTTAAATATTCCTCCTCAGTAAGTCCAAGTTTAACACCTAGCCTTTCAAAGCTTTTAGAGTTTTTAACTGCAGCGGCAATTTCATCGTCCTTTGCAATAAAATTTCTTGGTTTATTTATCCGCTCAGCTCGCTTTTCACGCGCAAGGAGTAGAACATAAACTCTGCTAAGGGACTGCGCTCCTTTAAAATTTTGCACAAATTTACCAAGAGAATTTATTACTTCTGGCTGGGTATACAAATAACTTTCCAGAGCTTTATTTTCTTCTTCAAGCCAAGCTAGCATGGATTTTGCCTCCACGCTCCTTTTCAAGGATTCATGCATTTTAATCAAATAAGTAACATCTCCTATAGCATATTCAATTTGGCCAGATGATAGAGGTCTTTTAAGCCAATCAGAAAATTGATTATCTTTAGAAATTATATTACCACATAATTCGCGCACCAGTTTTTCATAGCTTGGTGGCTCCATGAACCCTGCAAAACACGCAGCAATCTGGGT
>JAJTHY010000154.1 GCA_021298045.1 Candidatus Jidaibacter sp. | reverse complement strand
GATACGCTAATGCTGCGCCTTTTCAATAAATTTTCACCTATTTTGCCTTTGAAATATATCTATATTCCATGCGTAAAATAGGCAAAAATTTATGAGAAAATTCTTGATTTTCGTACCCATTTTATAAGGGATTAGCTATAAAACCAAAGTTTCCTACTCGCGCCCCGTCTTTGCGAGGAGCTTTAGCGATTGCGGCAGTCCAGCTTTTCTTTATTATTTCCTGGATTGCCATGTCACCAAGTGGGCTCCTCGCAATGATGCTCTTTATATTTCAGCGGCTTAGACATTTTTTGACAGTGCCTTATCCATAAGTTGGGTTAATTACAATCACACCAAATTCTTTAGCCTATAAAGCAATTCTTCTGGCATATCGAAAGTCAATTCTATTGGTAAATAATCTATTTGATTATGGTACTTTTTTGGTATTTTTATGATATCCTTTTCAGTTGTGATCAGCTGCATATTTTTTGCACTTACAATTAGTTTTTCAATATCAGCTTCGGAATACTCATAGTGATCATCAAACACTTTAGTTTTAGCTACGTTAAAATCTGCACGCTTTAAAGTATCAAAAAATTTTTGAGGTACGGCTATCCCGCAGAATGCAAAATACTTGAGTCCTTGAATAGCGGTTTTGTTAGTTGTTAACGTTGCTGAAAAGTCACTTTTAAGCTGCCTGCCTTTAGTGCGGATAATGCGATTTTTAAGGTTAAGTTTAGCAGAAGCTTTTTGGGGCTTTTGCTCATTGGTTACCAAAACAACTGCGTCTGCTCTTGCGCAAGCTTTTCTATAAGGCTCTCTTAAGGGACCAGCAGGGATTGGATAGCCATTACCCAATTTATAGGTATCATCCAATATTAAGAAAGTATAGTTTTTGCGAAGAGTATTATTCTGCAATCCATCGTCCATGATGATAACCCTTGCCCCATCTGCCTCAGCTGCAGATGCTGCTAAATAACGGTTTGTATGTACATATGTAGGGGCCACACTCGCAAGTAATAAAGATTCATCACCAACATCAGTAGCCTTGTGAAACTTACGATTTACCAAAATCGCCATGTCGCTTTTTGCTGCGCGAGAGTTGTAACCACTTGTTATATAGGCAATTTTTAAGCCCATATTTTTTAACTTTTTCCCGAGAGCTAGGGCAAAGGGTGTTTTTCCTGCGCCGCCAACTACAGTGTTCCCAACGCAAATTACCATCGATCTTACTGATTGAGGCCTTTGAAGGATATGAAAGTTCACTAGATGTCCTAGGTAATAAATAAACCCAAATGGTACTAATAGATCATTTAGAAAGGTTTTCTTGCTCCAAAATTTACGTACCTTTTGTTGAAAATTCATTTTCTCTACCGTTTTTTAAGATCCTCAAAGAACCCACGCATTTTTCCAAAAAAACTTTGCGATTCGGGGTTGCAGTTTTCACCACAAGCTTCATCGAATTTTTTTAACATGTCCTTTTGAGTCTGCGTCAATCTTACAGGAATTTCAACCTTAACATGAACAATCATATCACCAAATCTTCCAGACTTCATAATAGGCATACCTTTGCCTTTAACTCTAAATTGCATGCCGCTTTGAGTGCCTTCGGGGATGTTTAGCTTAACTTTGCTTCCATCTATGCTTGGTACTTCAACGCTTCCACCTATTGCAGCAGTTGACATTTTAATAGGCATTACGCAATGTAAATTAGCGCCTTCACGCGTAAATAGTTTGTGAGGTGATATGGAAATAAATATGTATAGATCTCCAGATTTTCCACCTCTTTTACCAGCATCACCTTCGCCTGTTATGCGCATTCTAGTGCCTTCTTCTACGCCTGCTGGAATATTAACATTGAGAGAGCGTTTTTCTTCAATAGATCCTTGTCCACGGCATTTAGGGCAGGGGTCTGCAATAGTCTCGCCCACTCCACCACATGTGCCACAGGTGCGTTCAACAACAAAAAACCCTTGCTGCATGCGCTCTCTGCCGGAGCCATTACAAGATTTGCATTTTATAACTTTACCGGTTTTGCTGCCAGAGCCATTACAAGTAGAGCAAGAAACATGGCTGCGGAACTGTATTTGATGTTTGCCGCCACTGTATGCTTCTTCTAGCGAGATGCCCAGGTTGTATCTTAGGTCAGATCCGCGATTCATCTCGGCAGCGTTTGGTCTACCCCTTTGTCCGCCTCCCATGAAATCGTTAAATATGTTTCCAAATATGTCAGAGAAGTCATCGAAATTTCCACTATTGCCAGCGCCCCAAGCACCGCCACCACCGCCTTGTTCAAAAGCTGCATGGCCGCCTCTGTCATAAGCAGAACGCTTTTGGTCATCTTTAAGAATTTCATAAGCTTCGTTTATTTCTTTAAACTTCTTTTCAGCCTCTTTATCGCCTTGATTTCGGTCCGGATGATATTTCATAGCTAATTTTCTGTATGATTTTTTAATTTCATCAGAAGAAGCTGTTTTGTTTACGCCCAATAAATCATAATAGTCTTGCTTGCTCATCTTTTTACATAAAATTAATATCAACTTGTAGTAGATAGTTAAGAGAAGTAACTTTTACAAGTCTTTAGATAATAAATATTTTATAACGGAGTTTAGTAAAAGCCTTCCTTGATTGGTGGTAATTAATTTATTATCAATAAGCTCCAATAATCCATTGTCACATAGTGTTGTTATTCTTTGCTTATTCATAAGTGGATGAGCAACAACTCCAGCGCTTGTTCTAAGTCCCATTATTACAGTTTCTTTTAAAATATCTTCTTGGTTTAAAGCTTCATTCCTCTGTAAACCTGCACCAGTTATGTTCACTAGTTTGAGCCATTCTTCTGGGCTTGAAATATTCTGCGTTGCATATCGGGAGTTTCCTTGCTTGATTCTTCCATGGGCTCCAGGTCCTATTCCGAGATATTCACCATACTGCCAATATTGCAAATTATGAATGCATTCATGCCCAGGTTTTGCATAGTTAGATACCTCATAAGTTTTATAACCATCTGGTTCTAAAATTTCTTCAGTTAATGTGTACATGTCAGCAGCTAAGTCTTCATCAGGCAAAGTAAATCTTCCTTGCTTGTGTTCAGAGAAAAACTTAGTGCCTTTTTCAATTGTAAGCTGGTATAAAGACAAATGACCATCTGCTAGTGATTTAGCTTCTTGCAGCTCAGCTGCCCATTCATTCAAGCTTTGCTTGGGTAGTGCATAAATTAAATCAAAGGAAAACTTGGAAAAATATTTGCGTGCTACTTCTATAGCTGCTTTCGCCTCAAACGCTGAATGTTCGCGCCCCAAAAACTTTAGATTTTTTTCATAAAGGCTTTGTATTCCAAGTGAAACTCTATTAACTCCAGCAGCTGCAATTGCCTTAAATTTAGAGGATTCAACAGATGTAGGGTTGGCTTCCATTGTTATTTCAGCGATATTGGGTAAATTATAATTCTTTGCTAAGTGCTCTATTATCCCGGATATAACAGATTCATGAGCCAGGCTTGGAGTGCCTCCACCAAAAAATATGCTGACTATTTCTTTATCTTTTAAATATTGTGAGTAATAGTCTATTTCTTTAATTAAGCTTGCGCGCCATAATGAATGGTCTATGCCATCACGAACATGGCTGTTAAAATCGCAATATGGGCACTTAGATTTGCAAAAAGGCCAGTGGATATAAATTGAACATTTCATTATACATGCCTATAGCTAAAGCAGTATCAAAAGAGTATGAAAAACACAACAACTCCCCAACCGCTAGTCATCCTCGCATATTCGGGGATCTTAAGATTCCGCAACAAGTGCGGAATGACAATTAAAAGTGAATACCATGCCATTTTATACTGTTTTAGCTATAGCTGTGAATTTGCGCATATATTACTTGATAAACTTTAGGCTTGCAAGGATGCTTTTAAATAACGCAAATAATGGATAAAGATCTATGGCAAGAGAATGCAATACAAAAGTAGACAATAAACAGCGTCTTTGCACTCTTTCGCAAAGACGGGGCGCACATGGCAGGAAATTTTGATTTTAACTCATCACTAAATATTTGTGTTCTAAATATTCGGTGATGCCATAATTGCCGCCTTCTCTTCCTAACCCAGATTCTTTAACTCCGCCAAAACAGGCCATCTCGCTAGATATAGCTACGTCGTTTATGCCGACCATTCCATATTCTAGTGATTCTGCCACACGCCATATACGGTCTTTGTTCTCAGAGTAAAAGTAGCTGGCAAGTCCATAGTTAGTGTTGTTGGCTCTTTCTACCACTTCTTCTTCAGTGTCAAAAGCAAATAAAGATACAACGGGGCCAAAAATTTCTGTCTGTTCAATTTGAGTATCTGTTGATTTGTTTAAAATAACAGTAGGAGCAGCATAACAACGACTCAGATTCATTTGTTCTGTGATATCGGCTGAATATAAAATTTCCCCATTTTTATCAACGGAATCCTTAAGTAAACTGTTAATTTTTCTAACCGAAGCTTGTTGAGTCATAGGGCCTATATGGTTGTTTAGATCCATGCCATTGCCCACCTTAAGCTCTGAAAATTTGCTGATTAAAAGATTGTTAAATTTATCTAATATTGATCTAGCAACGTATATGCGATTAGCGCAAATACAGCTTTGCCCACCATTTCTAAGCTTTGAAGAGATTAATCCTGCAACGGCTTTTTCAATATCGGCATCCTCAAATACAATAAAGGGTGCATTTCCACCTAGCTCCAGTGCAACTTTTTTAACTGTCTGGCTAACTTTACTCATTAGCATTTTACCAATTGGAGTAGAGCCAGTAAAAGTTAACATTTTAACTTCATTCGATGTACAAAAAACATCACCAATGCTAGCAGCATCACCACATAGAATGTTCAAAACACCGACAGGTACGCCTGCTTCTTCACACAATTTAATGAAGTATAAAGCGCTAAGGGGGGTTTCACTAGCTGGCTTAATTACCATAGTACAGCCAGCAGCAAGGCAAGGAGCCACTTTTCTTGCCAGCATTGCTAGCGGAAAATTCCAGGGAGTAATAGCAGCAACAACACCTACGGGTTGGGTAAGCACAAATAATCTTTGGTTATGCTTGATGGATGGCAGCATATCGCCATAAATTCTTTTCGCCTCTTCAGAAAACCATTCCACAAAAGAGCAAGAATAATCTATCTCACTATAGGCTTCAGCCAATGTTTTACCGTTTTCCAGGACCATTATTTGGGCCATATAATCACGATTTTTTAGCATGAGCTCATACAATTTGCGTAGTATCTTACCTCGCTCCTTACCCAACGTTAGGCGCCACTTAGTAAAGGCATGTGCCGCTGCAGATACGGCCAGCTTAGCTTCTTCTTCGCCCATAGACGAAATAGATGATACAGAGGACATATCTGCAGGGTTGATAACAGAAAACTCTTTTTTTAAAGATCCAGAGATCCATCTGCCATCTAAATAAGACCTTCCGTCAAACTTCATAATTTTTACTTACGAAGGTGTGTTATTAGTTTTAGTAGGTAAAAATCTTGAAGCCAAGAAACCTATAGCCGCACCTATTAGGGCAACTAATGCCATTTTAGCAGGGTTACCACCATTTGAAGTTGGTTGTTCATGTTTAGCCACGGCTTCGCCAGTATGGATCTGAGTTAATTCATTAGATACAATTTTCCAAGCTCCATCCTCATATTTCACGATGCTAACACCATATGCTTTCATAGCAGGAGCAGAAGTTTCACCTTCCGCAAAGAAATTGTAATAGCTTCCGATCATTGCAATTCCAGGAGCTAAATCTTTAGTTACATCAACTTGCGCAGTGGAGGTGTAATGTTTTGGTGAAGCAAAATATTCCACCAATTCTTTTCTCAAATCTTCTGCATTTTTTACTATCTTGCCGTCCCCAGAAACCATTATAAAACCGTCTTTATCAAATAAAGAGATGATAGACTCAACTTCTTTATTATTATAATGGGTAACTAATTTTTCTATTATTGCTCCGTCTGCTTTTGGCATTTCCGCTACAACAGCAACAGGTGCGGCAACCACTGTTTCTGCAGGGGTTGTAGTTATAGTTGTAGATTCTGTCGCAGGGGATTGAACATCTGTGTTTTGGGTTGGCTGCATTGGTGGTATAGAACTTGGTGCCACATCTACAGATGGATTTGCTTTTGATGGTTCGCCTTGAATTTGATGCGCGCCATTGTTCGGTGCATTTACACTAGTTTGTGCTAAAGCGCATGATGCTCCAGAGATCATGAGAGTTGATATAAGAGCTGCGGATATTTTAGACTTATTATAGATCATTTTCTCCTCGGAAAAGTAATATGTACAGGATAATATTTACACCATAATGCCAGTATGTCTATAGTATTTATTATGCCAAATTTCAAAATAAATTGAGATGCTAATCATGTGCTTTGGCAAGGTGTGAATGGATAACTGTATTGAATATTATATATATTCACCAATTTTTTGCTCAGTGATTTTGCTAAAATATATATGTTAATGTTCAATTTATTTTATAATTTGGTATTAGACCTTTTTTTCACTTTACTGTAATATCTATAGCGTTAATTGAAAAGATTAGGTTTGATGATTAAATTTGCTATTAATGGTTTTGGGCGTATCGGTAGATCTATTTTGCGGGCCTTGGCAGAGCGTAACGACGCTGATTTGGAATGTGCTGTGATAAATTGCGGTACTGGAGATTTAAAATCGCATCTTCATTTATTCAAACATGACTCTACTCATGGTAATTTAGGTTCAGTAATTCAAATAGATGAATCCACTTTTACAGTGAATGGAAAGACGATTAAGGCAGTTTTTGAAACCGACATAAATAAATTAGATTGGTCTAAGTACAGAGCAGAGGTTGTATTTGAATGTACAGGTATTTTTACTAAGCGTGATTCAGCAATTCTTCATGTGCACAAAGCTGGCGCTAGGAAGGTTATAGTTTCTGCTCCGGCAGAGAACGTGGATGCTACAATAGTTTATAAAGTGAATAATTCAGCTCTTAAAAGTGGGGATGAAGTGATATCAATTGGCTCATGTACTACTAATTGCTTAGCGCCGATAGCAAAGGTTTTGCATGACTCCATAGGAATAAATCAAGGCTTTATGACCACAATCCACGCATATACTAATGACCAAATGCTTTTAGATGGCAATCACAAAGATTTGCGGCGGGCTAGAAGTGCGGCTGCTTCAATGATACCAACATCAACTGGTGCTGCTAAAGCTATTGGGCTTGTGATACCAGAACTTATAGGTAAATTAGATGGTGTTGCCATAAGAGTGCCCGTGCCAAATGTTTCGATGATTGAACTAGTGTTCAATTCTGCGAGGGCAACAACAATTGAAGAGATCAATTCACTTATTAAAGCTGCGAGTGCGGGTAGTATGGATGGTGTTTTAGGTTATACAGAAGAAGAGTTAGTTTCAATAGACTTCAACCATAACCCTTTAAGTTCAATATTTGATGCTACTCAAACTAAGATAATTGGCCCCAACTTATGTAAAGTAAGTGCATGGTATGATAATGAATGGGGTTTTTCTAATAGGATGTTAGATGTGGCTAAATTGTGGTCTAATGCAAAGCCTTAATCGTGATCACAGACTTGCAATGGTGTTTACAATAGCCTAAGTGCATACTTCATTAAAATGAACGCATTATAAAACATCATAAGTGAATAGAGTATGGATAGTATCCGCTTTGAGGTGGAATTTAGTATCAAGCCACCAAATAAAGCTGTAATGAATAACCCCGGTACTGTTGCTATACCGAATGCAAATGTTGCCGACATCATTATGACAATAGTTTCTGCCTGAGCTGCTGCTTGAGTAATTGATGCCACAACGAGCCCACAAGGTATTAATCCAAGAACCATGCCTGTTAGAAATCCTCTAATGCCGAATTGACTGCCAATAGTTTTGGTAAGGCTTTCTAAGGCTTTTGTCATCCAATTGAAATTTAAACCAAATTTACTGCTAAAATTTGTAGAAGCATTGAAACCCATGCTAATAAAAGCTACAACTATAAGAGATAGCAACACAAAAGCCAGATAGTGAAAGCCTGGGATGTTCTTCAACATTTCAGATGCTAGATAAAAAACTACTCCGATTATTGTGTAAGTAACGGCTTTCCCCAAATAATATGGAGTTGCAAATAATGCCATGATCTTTCGACTTTGCGTCATATTTTTACTACCCAAACTCATGAGTCGCATTTCAGATATAGAAAGAGAAAAAGGGCCGCACATTGCTATGCAGTGAGTAAAACTACCAAAAAGACCAGTGATAAACAAGCTAATCACTATAGACCATTCGCTCAGGCCCAGAAAATCTAAGAACTGCAGATTAATCATAGTGTCTGCATGGCCTTGATGACAGTGATGCTCGCACATGAATTATTCTCCAATTGTTGATAAGATGCGGTTAGATATATGTTCTACAGTTAAGCCAAAATGTTTATATAGATCAGATGCAGGAGCTGAATGGCCAAAACCATCAACGCCAAAAAACAATCCATGAGATCCAATTAACCGCTCCCAGCCAAATCTGCAAGCTGCTTCTATCGCAACTTTTAAGCTAGAATTACAGGTGAGCATCATTTGATACTCTGGTTCTTGTTCCCATAGCAAATCCATGCATGGTACTGATATCACCCTTACACCTATTTCTTCATTTTCCAATTTGTTTGCAACGTCTATTGCGATGCTAACTTCTGAACCAGTTGCAAATATAGTTACTTTTAAATCTGCAATGCACTCCTTAATTATATATGCTCCCAGCGAAACCTTATTTGCAGCATCTTCATTTCCAGTTCGTAATTGTTTGGTTTTTTGTCTTGTAAGGGCTAGTATTGAAGGGGTGTGGCGGGACTGCAGAGCCAATTCCCAGGATTCCAAAGTTTCTACCGCATCACACGGGCGGAAAACGTTTATGTTTGGCATTGCTCTAAAAGAGGCTAAGTGCTCCACAGGTTGATGAGTTGGGCCATCTTCTCCTAAGCCTATAGAGTCATGAGTCATTATATATATTGGGGCAACATGCATTATTGCAGAAAGTCTCATCGCCGGGCGGGCATAGTCCGCAAACGAAAGAAAAGTTCCGCCATATGGAATTAATGCGCCATGCAATGCGATGCCATTCATAATTGCTGCCATTACATGCTCCCGTTCGCCATAATTTATGTATGATCCGCTGTAGTCGTTTTTATTTATGTCAATGTGCGTTGCAGATTTTGTGTTGTTGGATGATGTTAAGTCTGCGGACCCGCCGATTAAATTTGGCATGGCTTTTGAAATTTCTGTGATTACACGACCTGAGGAAACTCTAGTTGCTTCATCACTTGGATTATTTAAAAAGCACTCTTTAAGGCTAGTCAAAGCCTGGCTTATAGCTTGCTGAGATTCCTGCCTAATATAACTTTTTAGCTCAGTATGAGCTGTTTCATTCCAATGATTATATTCTGTTTCATTCCTTTTCCAAAAGTTGCGCCATTTCTCAAGAATGTTTTCTGGAATGATAAAAGGTACAGATTCCCATCCAAGATTTTTCCTAGTTGCAGCAACTAATTCTGCTCCAAGGGGTGCTCCATGAGCTTTGCATGAGCCTTCCATATTAGGCGCTCCAAAGCCAATTTTGGTTTTACATGCTATAAGCGTTGGTTTATCTGAATTTTTTGCATTAGCAATTGCGTCATCTACAGCTCTCGCATCATGTCCATTAACCCTTACAGCATTCCAGCCGGAAGCCTCCGCTCTTTTGATATGGTCATCAGAGGTTGAAAGTGAGGTAGGGCCATCGATAGTTATTTCGTTATCATCAAATAACACTATGAGATTCTTGAGTCTGTAGTGCCCAGCTATCGAAATGGCTTCTTGGCCAACACCTTCTGCCAAACATCCATCTCCGCAAATAACATATGTTTTGTGACTAACTGATGAATCCCCAAACCTGGCATTTAAAATTCGTTCGGACATTGCAATTCCTACCGCCATCGCAATACCTTGACCTAATGGGCCAGTGGTTGCTTCTATCCCATGTTCAGCGTCATATTCCGCGTGGCCTGGTGTTAATGAACCTAATTTTCTAAAACGCTTAAGCTCTTCTATTGTCATGTCTTTATATCCGCACAAATATAGGCAAGAGTAGAGCAGGGCGCACCCATGGCCAGCAGACAGAATTAGCCTGTCGCGATTAAACCACGTTGGGTCTTGTGGGTTGAATTTAAGGTGCTTAGAGTATAAAATAGTGGCTACATCCGCCATGCCAAGGGGCATACCTGGGTGGCCAGAATTCGCAGCTTCTACCATATCGACAGATAAAAAGCGTATTGCGTTGGCTAAATCCATACTCATTTTCTACTCTTATAAAATGCTTGCTGGGATATTAGCTCTTGCGCCTGATTGCGGCAATAGAAAAATTACTTTACCTACCCGAGTTATGGATAGCAAACGAAAGTATATAAACAACGCGTCACCTGGGAAAGAGCGAAGCTATTGCGGCAGTTTGGCTTCCTCCTTGCCATCCCGCACTTGTTGCGGGATCTCAAGATAAGATTTCTGCCTACGCAGAAATGACTAAAAGAGTGGGATCGCCATATCGCTAGTTTGGCTATAACTAGTTTTTCTTGTATCGAGCTGAGGT